>DAIRFL010000056.1:0-9737 GCA_036795105.1 Flavobacteriaceae bacterium
ACCCAATACAGGCCGTTTTGTGTTTATTAAACCTAAGTTGATTAATGTTTAACTTTTTCTTTTTTGAGGGTAGTTTCCATAAATCCTTGAGCACTCATCCATTCGTCAGAATAGATTTTAGCCATATAACGAGATCCGTGGTCTGGGAATAGAACTACTACTTTTGAATCCTTGTCAAAAACACCTTCGTCGTTGAGTTGTTTCACCGCTTGAAGTGCTGCACCAGAAGTATAACCTACAAAAATACCTTCTGTTTTAGATATCTTTCTTGCCATATGAGCACTTTCTCCATCTTTAACCTTTACAAATCGATCAATCACACTAAAGTCAGTCGCTTTTGGGATAAGGTTTTTACCTAGTCCTTCAATTCGATAAGGATAGATCTCATTTGGATCAATTTCACCTGTCTCGTGATACTTCTTTAAAATGGAACCATAGGCATCTACTCCGATGATTTGAATATTGGGATTTTTAGATTTTAAATACTGTGCAGTACCTGAAATAGTACCACCAGTACCGCTACAAGCAACTAAATGAGTGATTTCACCTGCCATCTGTTCCCATAGTTCAGGACCTGTAGATTTAAAATGAGCCTCTGTATTTAATTCATTAAAGTATTGATTGATATAAATCGAACCAGGGTTTTCCTCGTGGATTCTCTTTGCTACTTCGTAATATGATCTGGGATCGTCTGCAGCGACATGAGCTGGACATACGTGAACTTCTGCTCCCATTGCGCGAAGCATATCAATTTTATCAGCTGATGACTTAGAACTTACCGCTAGAATACACTTATATCCCTTAATAGCACTCACCATGGCAACTGAAAAACCAGTATTACCAGAGGTTGTTTCAACAATCGTATCCCCTTCTTTTAGGATTCCCTTTTCTTCGGCTGCTTCAATGATGTGTAAAGCAATTCGATCCTTGGCAGAATGTCCTGGATTAAAAGCTTCAACCTTAGCGTAAAAGTCACCTGTAAAAGAAGAAGTAGATTCGTTTAATTTAATTAGAGGAGTATTACCGATAAGCTCGATAATGTTATTGTGTGCTTGAATTTTATTTGACATAAAGTCTAGTCTTTATAATTCCTGACAAAATTAGTTAATTTTTCGCAAATCACACCTTATTTACAAGATTGATTATAAAGGCGTATTCCTGAGCAACTTCTTTGAGCGATTCAAATCGCCCAGAAGCACCACCATGCCCTGCGTCCATATTGACAGAAAACAACAATTGGTTCTGATCGGTCTTTAAATCTCTCAGTTTTGCAACCCACTTTGCAGGTTCCCAATACTGAACCTGAGAATCGTGATATCCTGTAATCACTAAGGTATTTGGATAGTCTTGAGATTGAACCTGATCATAGGGAGAATAAGAGAGCATATATTCGAAATACTCTTTGTGATTTGGATTCCCCCATTCGTCGTATTCTCCAGTTGTGAGTGGAATTGAATCGTCTAACATCGTTGTAACTACATCTACAAAGGGAACATTGGCCACAACGCCCTTGTAGAGCTCAGGAGCCATATTCATCACTGCTCCCATCAAAAGTCCACCTGCAGATCCCCCGTAGGCAAATAATCCTTCTTCGCTTGTATAATTTTGAGCGATCAAATGTTTTGAACAAGCGATAAAGTCAGTAAAGGTATTTTTCTTTTCTAGGAGTTTACCTGATTCATACCAGGATCTACCCATATATTCAGAACCTCTGACATGGGCGATAGCATAGATAAATCCACGGTCTAAAAGACTTAGTCTTAGCGATGAAAAAGAAGGATCAATCGTATGACCGTAAGAACCGTATCCATATTGAAACAAAGGACTGCTTCCATCTATGGGAGTGTCATTGTGATAGACTAGTGATATGGGGATCTCAATGCCGTCTTCCGCAGTCGCCCATATACGCTTTTGAATGTAATTTTCAGTTTTAAAAGTACCTCCTAGTACCGCTACTTGCTTTAAGAGTTTCTTTGTTCTGTTCTCCATATGAAAACTATAGACCGAATTAGGTTCTATAAGACTGGTATATCCATAGCGCAATTCCAAAGAATCAAATTCTGGATTTGATCCTATATAAGCTGTATAGGTTTCGTTGTCAAAGGGAATTTCATAGGAGGTAGCAGTATCCCAAGTAGCTATTGTAATTCTCGTTAAGCCATTCATTCGTGTGGCTAGGACATAATGGTTTTTAAAACTCGTAAAATCTTCAATTAAAGATTTAGAATCGTGTGCGATAAAATCTACCCAATTTTCAACAGAGGTACGATCAACAGGGGTTTTCATTACCTTAAAATTAGTAGCCCCATCTTTATTAGTCAAAATATAAAAATGCCCTTCAAAATGAGAAATATCGTATTCCAGCCCCCTTTGTCTTTGAGCAAATAACTCAAAATCTCCAGTTGGATGATCCGCTTTTAAAATACGGTATTCAGAGGTTAAGGTACTGGATGATCCAATGACAATATAGGCTCCTGATCTAGATTTAGACACAAAAACATTAAAGGTGTCATCCTCTTCTAAATACATCAATTGATCTTTGTCTGAACCTAATTGATGGCGATAGACCGCATTAGATCTTAGGGTTTGCTCGTCTTTTAAAGAATAAAACAAGCTGTGATTGTCTGCAGCCCAACAGGCTGATCCAGTGGTATTGACAATGGTATCTTCTAAGAGTTCACCCGTTTTTAGATTTTTGACATAAAGGGTGTATTGTCTTCTAGAGACTTTATCGACACTGTAAACTACCAATTCATTGTTAGGGCTCACCGAAAAGGAACCTAAATGAAAGTATTGACAGCCTTCTGCCATCTGATTGCAATCGAAGAGCAATTCTTCTTCAGCCTCTAAATGCTCTTTTTTACGAGTGTAGATCGGGTATTCTTTTCCCTTTTCAAATTTGGTGATATACCAATAGCCGTTTTTCTTAAAAGGCACTGATTCGTCGTCTTCCTTTATACGAGACTTCATCTCTTCAAAGAGCTGCTCCTGAAATTCTTCAGTAGATTCAGTACACTGTTTGTAATAGTTGTTTTCAGCCTCTAAGTAGTTCAACACTTCTTTAGAATCACGTTGATTCATCCAATAGTAAGGATCTATTCGATCGATTGAATGCTTAGATAATACCTTGTTAATTTTCTTTGCTATAGGAGCTTTAATCATCTGTTGAGCTTTGAGAGCGCAAATGTACCTATTTATCCTAATCTAATCGATCTAGGACTGACATTAAATAATCGTGCATAGCATCTGTATAATCCCTATGGGTTACCATTCTCAGTTTTCCACCTCCCATAGCGATGATTCTAATTTGATGCTCGTCTAAAAACTTTTGGAACGCTTCTTCAGATAGGCAGTCGGTATTGAGTTCAAAGATCACAATATTCGTCTCGACTTCTTCTACCTTTAATATTGAAGACTTTGTTTTTAATTTAGAGCCTATTTGAGCAGCTTTCTCATGATCTAAGGCCAGTGATTCAATATGGTTGTCCAATGCGTAAATACCAGCAGCAGCGAGGTATCCCGCCTGTCTCATGCCTCCTCCAAAAATCTTTCGAACTCTTAGGGCTTTGTCGATAAATTCCTGAGAACCAACCACTACTGAACCTACTGGACATCCCAATCCCTTACTAAAACAGACGCTGATCGAGTCGAAAAGCTCCCCGTATTGCAAGAAGGTTTCACCTTTAGCCACCACGGCGTTCCACAATCGAGCACCATCTAAATGATACGCTAAATTGTGCTGGTCACATACAGCTCTAATCTTTTGTAATTCTGAAAAATCATAGCAGGCCCCACCTCCTTTATTAGTGGTGTTTTCTATTTCGACTAAGGAGGTCAATGGACTGTGGTAAAAGTCTGGAGGATTAATCGCTGCTTCTACTTGCTGTGCATTGATCATCCCTCTTGTTCCTTCTATTAGCTTACAGGACACTCCCGAATTAAAACTAATTCCTCCACCCTCGTAATTGTATATATGGGCATAGTGATCACAAATCAATTGTTCTCCTGGCTGTGTGTGCACCTTAATGGCCGTTTGATTTGCCATGGTACCACTTGGAAAGATGAGCGCAGCCTCTTTTCCAAACATAGATGCCACTCTGTTTTCAAACTCGTTTACCGTAGGATCCTCCTTAAAGACATCGTCACCTACTTTGGCACTCATCATCGCATCCAGCATCCCTTTAGAGGGTCTGGTAATCGTATCTGATATTAAATTAACTTCCATTGAGTACTGTTTAATCTTTAATAACAATCCATACCAATTGGAGAACCATCTGGTATTTTTAAGGTTTTAGGTAATTGAAATTCGTATTTGTTGTCGAAGAAATCATTAATTCTACCTCTGAGCTCCATCGACACAGCATTCGAATCTGAAAGCAGTCCTTTAGAAATAGATCGAAGCGCATTAGAAGCAATTGCATTTACCTGTCCATATACTGATTTATTGGCTGAAAGAGCCATGATATGATCGACTAATCTAAAGGAAATCACCGTATTAATCTCTTTCATATAAGCGTCTTTATGAGACTTAGATAGTTGATTTACAGTATCGTCAATTAATTCATCTAAAACTTCTTCTAACCCTAATTGACGGCTGTCTAAGGCTTTTTGTTGAACCAGTCTTGAAGCTCGCTCTGGATTTAACACAAAACTAAGGGTGATATCAGCAGCAGTCTCTGCAGCAGAGAAAGGATCAAAACTAGCCCCAGTTCTCGATTTAAAAGATTCTCTACCTCTCGAATAACCATAAGCTCTTGGCGGAAAAAGCGACAATTTGTCTTTTGGAACAGCTAGGGTGTGTTCATCGATTGTTTTCAACAAGCTTTTAAGTGCCTTGCGTTGTCTTGATGCAGCCACCACTTTCATATCGTCTTGATTTGACCCCTTAACTTGATAGTCAAATTCCATTCCTCCAATTACTTTAGCAACGGCTTCAGTTTGGTAGCGATGATAGAGATAAAGTGGCACAAAAACGTCTTCTAAAACAGAATAGGGCTCATTAGTTCTAATGTTATCTATACTGAAATTTTCAATAGCTTTTGCTCTAAGAGCAAGCATATTGTCTAGTTCCGACACGATATCTTTTCCATTGTCCCAAAGATGGGCATTCGCATGAGCACTGGAAGCAGGTCTAGCATCTTGATCGGTGATAAACCACAAATCCTTGGATTTAGCATCTTCCAAAATCTTATTCAGACTCGCTTTCAGCTGATCTTCATCCTTTCCAAAATCACTGTAAGCATAGGCTACTGAAACCTTATCCCAGGCTCCAATTCCAGTTTCATAAGCATTTTCGTAATTCACTTCCCCATCTACTAAATCTACCTGTGGATGTGGATAATCCATTACTGAAATTTTACCAGCAGCACTCGCTGCATAATTGTGCAAGAACCCTAAGGTATGTCCTATTTCATGAGCAGAGAGCTGTCGAATTCTTGCAAGTGCCATATCGAGCATCGCTTGATAGTTGTCATCAGAATCAGCAAATGGTTTATTTGTCAGTGCCTGTGCAATCATAAAATCCTGACGAATTCTCAAACTTCCCAGACTTACGTGTCCTTTGATGATCTCCCCTGTTCTTGGGTCTGCTACACTGGCTCCATAACTCCACCCTCTAGTGGAACGGTGTACCCATTGTATTACATTGTAGCGAATATCTAAGGGATCTGCATCATCTGGAAGCATCTTTACTTGAAAAGCATCCTTATAACCTATCGCTTCAAATGCCTGGTTCCACCAACGTCCTCCTTCTAAAAGCGCTGAACGCACTGGTTCAGGAGTACCGTTATCCAAATAATACACTATGGGTTCAACAGCTTCACTGACCGCTGCTGATGGGTCTTTCTTCTTGAGTCGATGTCTCATTGTAAAGCGTTTGAGAATCGGTTCTTGTACTGGTGATGCATAATCCATATAATCGTAAGAATAAGAACCCGATCTAGGATCGAAGACTCTCATATCAAAGTGATCATCAGGCAGCTCTATAAACGAATGATGTGTTGCAACGGTCACTAAATTGCTATTAGGACTTACCGACCTGATATAATATCCCTTAGCAGAACCGCTAAAGGTCAACATCACATCGATTTCAGTATTCTTTGGAAAAGACCTAGTGCGGTCTAAATTGATAGCCGATTTTGATAGATCCAACTTATAGGATCCCTGATTTAATCGGGCTAATCGATTTGAAACTCCATGAGAATCTCTCTTGATAAAAGGAGTAATATCGATCAAATAGGATCCCGACTTTTGATCTAATACTTCAAAAGCGTGTAAAACCGATTTAGCAAATGCCTGTTCAACTGAAGCTTTCTCCAATTGATTGTCAGTAATAGCTCTGTAGTATAAATTCGGTTGAATCATAAAGAGCTTATTCCCCATCTTCTTAAAGAAAACGACCTGCTCATTTCCCAACTGACCTCGGTCTAAGCCAATGTCGTTGGATCCTATTCCACTACTCAATGCGTTGACGTATAGGAATTCTTTTTCCAATTCATCGACACGCATCAGCATCTTATCGGTAGACTGATCGTAGTATATATCAAACAATCCCTCGAGTTTATGGAATTCTTTGGTCTGCTCAAAAGTTTGTGCCTGTAGCCAAAAGCTGGTCGCTATAAATACATAGCTTAGAAGGTTTTTCATAAAATCTATTTTTAATCTATTAAATTTATAAAAATTGATTGTACAACCAAGCATTAATCCTATTTTTGCTCAAACTCTTTTTTAAATGACAACATCAGATCAAATACAAGATCTTATAGATCGCCAGGCTGCGTTAAGGAGGTATCTTTGACATCGATCAAAAAAACATAGAACTACAAAACGAAGAAGAAAAATCATTTGCTCCTGATTTTTGGGATAACCCTATCAGTGCACAAAAGCAGATGAAGTTCATACAATCAATCAAGAGCTGGATCGAAGACTTTGAACAAGCCTCCGAGGCTGTAAGCGAACTTGAAATCGCCCAAGAATTCTACAAAGAAGGTGAGGTAAGCGAAGAAGAACTCGATCAAAATTACCACAAAGCACTCGAACTGATCGAAAGTTTAGAGTTTAAAAATATGCTTTCAGAAGAAGCTGATAGTTTTGATGCAGTCTTACAAATTACTGCTGGTGCTGGTGGAACTGAGAGCTGTGACTGGGCTTCCATGCTGATGCGCATGTACTTGATGTGGGCTAATAAACACAATTTTAAGGTAAAAGAACTCAATCTTCAAGATGGTGATGTTGCAGGTATTAAAACTGTGAGTATCGCTATTGAAGGAGAATTTGCCTTTGGGTGGCTCAAGGGAGAAAACGGAGTACATCGATTGGTACGCATCTCCCCCTTTGATTCCAACGCCAAGAGACATACCTCATTTGCCTCTGTCTACGTTTATCCATTAATCGATGACAGTATTGAAATTGAGATCAGTCCGTCTGATATATCATGGGCTTTTGCTCGCTCAAGTGGAGCTGGAGGTCAAAATGTCAACAAAGTAGAGACGAAAGCAATTCTAACTCACCACCCTACTGGAATTGTTATTCAGAATTCTGAAACCCGTTCTCAGTTAGACAATAGAGAAAATGCCATGAAAATGCTCAAATCTCAGCTCTATGAATTAGAACTTCGAAAAAGAAGAGAAGCTCAATCTGAAATTGAAGCATCAAAAATGAAGATCGAATGGGGTTCTCAAATTAGAAACTACGTAATGCATCCCTATAAACTAGTCAAGGATGTTAGAACTAGTACTGAAACCGGGAATGTAGACGCTGTCATGGATGGCGATATCGATGAATTTTTAAAATCCTACCTCATGTTAATGGGGCAACAAGAAACAACTTAAATCCTTAATTATGATTACCATTTACCACAATCCACGATGTACTAAATCGAGACAGAGTATTGAGTATTTAAAAGAAATTGGTCGCGAATTTGAAATGGTCTTATACCTCAGTGACCCTATCGATAAAAACACCTTAAAAGAGCTCTTAAAGAAACTCAATTACAGTCCTCTGGAATTAATTCGCAAGAACGAAGCTATTTGGAAAGAGGAATTTAAGGGCCAAGAACTGAGCGATGATCAACTGATCGAAGCGATGATTCAATATCCTAAACTCATGGAACGTCCAATCATTGTAAACGGTGATAAGGCCGTTGTAGGAAGGCCAACTGAGGCTATTGATCAGATACTTTAACAATTAATTAACAAGTCTATTTTAAACCTAATAAACTAGATAACATCTAAACTGTGTAGTTATGAAAAAGAATATAAAATTACTACTTGGATTAATCGTCCTAATGATTTCAGCAGAAGCTATGGCTCAATACGGATATGGAGGATATGGCTATGGAAGAAGAGATATGTACGGAAGAAGAATGTCTGTTGTTCCTAGATCGATGACCGATATGAAAACGGAACCAGAAAATCTCACTGCTGAGCAAATTGTCGAACGACAAATGCCTGCTTTTAAAGAAGCCTTGGGATTGAGCGTTTTTGAAGAAGCAATATTGAGTTCAGTACTCACCAAATACGTTCAGCAACGTATTGAGTTACAAATATTAAAATTAGATCCTCAAAAGATGAGAGAACAGTATCGAATCATCCAAGAGAATCAAGATAAAGAATTACAACAAAGCTTGCCTCCTGAGAAATTTGAGGCCTATATGGAACTCCAAGAAGAAAACTTTAGAAACTTGGATAAAAAGGCCAAAGAAAACACTAAGGACAAGGATAAAAAGAAAAAGAGAAAGAAAAAAAAGAACAAGGGCTAAGGCCTTTTAACGATTAAAACTCAAAATGAATAAACACCTGCCTTTTTGGATTGCATTACTTATTGGATTTATAGGATTTGCACAACCCTCACCCTCTCAAGCTCCATTTCAACGAAGTATTACCATTAAAGGTAAGGTTCTAGAACAAGATTCTGAGATTCCCTTAGAGTTTGCCACGTTAATTTTACAATCTACTGCTGATACCTCAAAAGTAACTGGTGGTATCACCGATGAAAACGGAGCTTTTGAAATCGAAACTGCTCCAGGTGTTTACAATGTCATTATCGAATACATTTCCTACAACTCTTACAGAAGTGAAAATGTTCAACTAAGAGCAGATATGGATCTAGGTCCAATCTACCTCAGCCCTAATCTCGAACAGTTAGAAGAAGTAGAAGTGGTCGGTGAACGAACTACTGTTGAACTGCGATTGGATAAAAAGATCTACAATGTAGGAAGCGATATGACTGTTAAAGGTGGATCCGTTACCGATGTATTGGACAATGTCCCCTCTGTAAGTGTAGATATCGAAGGGAATATCAGTCTTAGAGGGAATGAGTCCGTACGTATTCTGATCAACGGAAAACCAGCTGCACTATCGGGAATTCCAACCGAAGCTCTTAGACAACTTCCTGGCGATGCTATTGAGAAAGTCGAAGTTATCACCAACCCATCGGCACGATATGACGCTGAAGGAACTGCAGGTATTTTAAATATTGTTTTAAAACAATCGAAGACCGTTGGATTTAATGGATCATTAAATGCAACTGTTGGAACTCCTACTAATTCCAGAGCAGCTGCTAACTTAAATCTGAGAATGAATAAGTTTAACTTTTTCACTAATACTTCGATCAACAATAGAGAGAGTCCAGGAAATTCAAACTTTTTTCAACAGTATTTTAACGACAATGGTCAAACCACTTCTTATCAAGAAGAAGATAGAAAAACAATTAGAAGCGGTAATGGAGTCAGTGCAAAC
>DAIRFL010000299.1:0-1518 GCA_036795105.1 Flavobacteriaceae bacterium
CTCCAGAACTGACTAATAATTTAGCGATTAAAAAACTCTGGACTGAATTTAAACCAGAAGTCTATAAAAAGAGGAATACTTATAAAAAAGACATTCAATAGTGAGAGATGAACACCAAAAAAAAGCCCTGATAATCAGAGCTTTTTTTTATGAGTAATTTCTTTAAAACTATTCTCCCATCGCCTTAGAAACAGCAGCAGATAAACGCTTATAAGTACCGTTTTCTAATCGTTCTCTAATACTAGAGAAGGCTTTTAAAGTCAAGTCAATATCTTCCATCGTATGTGTAGCTGTTGGGATTAAACGCAATAAGATCAATCCTTTTGGAATTACAGGATACACTACTATTGAACAAAAGATTCCGTGATTTTCTCTTAGGTCTTTTACAAGTGCCATCGCCTCTGGGATACTCCCTTTAAGATACACAGGAGTCACACAAGAAGTAGTGGTTCCAATATCAAAACCAGCATCTTTTAATCCCGATTGTAAGGCGTTTACATTTTCCCACAATTTAGCTTTGAGTTCTGGTTTAGTTCTCAATAACTCTAAGCGTTTCAAACCTCCTTTAACAAAAATCATCGGAAGTGATTTAGCAAACATTTGAGATCTGAGGTTGTATTTTAAATAGTCGATGATTTCTTGGTCAGCAGCTAAGAAGGCTCCAATCCCTGCCATAGACTTAGCAAAAGTTGCAAAGTAAACATCGATGTCGTCTTGCACTCCTTGCTCCTCTCCTGCTCCAGCACCTGTTTTACCAAGGGTACCAAAACCGTGAGCGTCATCTACTAAGAGTCTAAAGTTGAATTTTTTCTTAAGGTCAACAATTTCTTTTAGCTTTCCTTGCTCTCCTCTCATACCAAACACCCCTTCAGAGATCACTAAAATACCTCCACCAGTTTGCTCAGCCATCTTTGTTGCACGTTCTAAGTTCTTTTCTAAAGATTCAATATCATTGTGCTTAAAAGTGAAACGCTTACCCATATGTAAACGAACACCATCGATAATACAAGCATGAGAATCTACATCGTAAACGATAATATCGTCCTTAGCCACAAGTGCATCGATAACAGAAACCATTCCTTGATATCCAAAATTTAAAAGGTACGAAGCTTCTTTATTTACAAAATCAGCTAATTCTCGTTGTAGTTGTTCGTGAAGATCAGTGTGACCACTCATCATTCTCGCTCCCATTGGATAAGCAGCTCCGTGCTCTGCAGCAGCATCAGCATCAGCCTTGATCACTTCTGGAAGATTTGCCATACCTAAGTAATCGTTGATACTCCAAGTGATAACTTCCTTACCATTGAACTTCATGCGATTTGAAATATGACCTTCTAATTTAGGGAACACAAAATATCCTTCAGCTTGTGAGGCCCACTTTCCTAATGGTCCTTTATTCTCCCTAATTCTATCAAATATATCTCTCATAGATTTTGATTGGTTTTGGTGCAAAAGTAATTATAAATTATGTTTCATTTATTTTATTGCGTTAAAAAAAAAAACGACCCAATACAGGTC
>DAIRFL010000300.1:0-1512 GCA_036795105.1 Flavobacteriaceae bacterium
GTGGGGTGTTATCAATTTTAATTCTTCCTGTAATTTTTGCAGTAATCATTGGCTTTTATACCCTGATAAGAATTGTTCTCAACACCATCTACGTTGCAATTCACAAGCCTTATAAATATCCTAAGTTATTTGTGTTTTTAAAGTAACAGTTAGAGACTCTAATTAATACTGGATAGCAAGTACAATTATTATTGACTGTCTTGTTGTTATAAAAAAACCCCTTAGATGATCTAAGAGGTTTTTTATATCATTTGTACTAATAACTATGCTATAGCTGCTTTAGCTTTACGTTGCCAGAAGTATAAAATCGTAAATAGTACAATCAAAATACCTGGGAAACTAATCATATAAGTTAGTGTCTGCTGTCCTGCTGCCAGTTCAAGGGCTGTTCCAGTAAGACCATTTGCAGCTTGTTCTGCGGTGGAAGAGTCAATCCATCCTCCGATAATTGCTTGGAAAATTGAAGTTGAAAACATCCCTACAGCTCCGATAATTGACATTCCGATGGCACCACTTAAAGGAATTTTTTCAGCTACAAAACCGATCATATTTGGCCAGAAATAACATACCCCAACCGCAAAAGTAAAGGCTGCCACATATACCATAGCTCCAGTTTGAGTACTGAATAAGTATATACCTAGAGCTGCAATAATAGCCGATCCAAGAAGTACTCCTGTTTGATCTAATTTGTGAACCATATCTCCTCCAAAATAACGACCTACAGCCATTACTCCAGTAACAAGAGCTAAAATTACCATTGGATGTGCTCCACTACTACTTAAAATTAAGCTGGTCCATTGTTGTGGTCCGAACTCACTAATAGCAGTTAATGCCATTGCTGCGATCATAAAGATGTACAAAGGAGACATCATCGCTTTTAAATTCTCTTTCAATGAGGTAACACCTTCTTGTTTTGGTCTTGGGAATTGTTGGCCCCAGAACAAATAAGCATAAATGAGTGTTGGTACCATGATAATCCATATTTGAGCCTGCCAACCTAGGTTGAAATCAGTCATAAATTTAGAAACTAACGATCCAATAACGATTCCTCCAGGGAACCACATATGGAATCGATTGAGGTGCGTATTCATCGCTTTTCCTTCATAGGTGTCAGCAATCATAGGATTACAAGCAGCTTCTGTACAACCATTTCCAATCCCTATTAAGAGCGTGGACACTAATAATCCGGTATAACCCCCACTGTAAATAGTAAGAATAATCCCTAGAGCGTGAGCGATAAATGCAAATTGCATGATTTTTTTTGGTCCAAGAGTGTGATAAAATAGCCCTCCTAAAACCATAGCGATAGGAAATCCTAAAAACCACATCGAATTGATGAACCCTAATTGTTGGCCACTGAGCTCAAAAGCATCTGCTAGTTGGGGGAGAATTCCAGCTCTGATGCTGAATGAAAATGCAGTTGTTATAAGCGCAAAACAACTGGCGTAAAATAATCGTTTACTGTTAATCATAGTTTAATTTGTTTAATTGGATTCCTAATTTATGCTATTT
>DAIRFL010000301.1:0-1510 GCA_036795105.1 Flavobacteriaceae bacterium
GGAATTACATTCTATGGAAATGATAATGCTTCTTCATCGATGTCAATAATCTCTTCAGCTACGGTTTCAAATGCCATTACGTTAATCGGAAATTCAACTTATGGTAGAGGTATTTTGCTCAATACTGAAACCATGAAGATTCACGCTACTGGAGATGGTGGTGGGATTACTTTAAAAGGAACCGGAGGGTCTTCTCAGGCATACAATTATACCCTTTATGATGATATTGAAATTCTGGCAAAATCAGGTCCTATTAATTGGTTGAGTTTAAATGATAAAAAAACTTACCTAGATACAGGTGTAAACTTATGGTTGGGTTCAAAAGCAAGTTCATCGGTTGCAAGTTCTACAGCTGATATTTCATTTACGGGATACAATTTCGATTTTAGTGGTAGTCGTCCTTATATTGCTACCAATGGAACTTTTACGTTTACTCCTGCAACAACTGATTTTGCAGTAAATTTTGCAACCTCTTGGTTTACATGGAATCAAAATAGTCATACAATTTCAGGATTAACTCTTGGAACAGAAAGTGTGACCAAAGTGGCTTATATTAACTCATCCATTGATGTTAATGGACCTGTAACTGTATATGGAGAAGATATTTATTTTAATACTTCTATTTCATTGCGAAATACATCTCAAAATGATCCTATAAAGCTGTTGGCTTCTGATCGAATATATGCTTCAGCAACAACTATAAATACGGATTTCAAAACAGGTTATGGTCAACCTTCGGAAACAGGTGGTGATATCATATTTGCTTCAGATCGTGATAATATCTCTGGAGGAGATATTTATTTTGGAGGGTTATCCATTGATTCCAATGGAGGTGATATTACATTAGGAGGGGGTGATTTAAATGCATCCGGATATACAAAAGGAAGTACAGCGAGAACTAATTCAATGTACATAAATTCTTTGCAACTTGACTCACAGGGGGGAGATGTGGCTCTAAGAGGTCACAGTTCCACTGCTTATGGGATCTATTTTGGGGCAGGGGCAAATGGAATAACAATTGACTCAGGTGATGGGACTATTTTATTAGATGGAAGATCAAACAGTACTTCTACTGGAAATAGTGCACTTTATAGTAATAATTCAAGTACTATTATAACTTCCTCAAGTACACAGACTACAGCGATACAAATTATTGGAGATAATAGTGCTGGAGTGTCACGAGGGATAGATTTAGTGAATCCAGTATCGATTGTGGCTACTGGTGAAGGAGGAGGAATTGATTTAATTGGTAGAAGTGGTGCTACTCAAACCTATGCGTTGAATATAAGTAGTACTTCTTCTAAAATTCTCGCAAAAAGTGGGACAATTTCACTAACAGCTGTACCTAACTCAAGCGGAAATGGTGGGCATCTACACTTTTCAGATATTGTAATTGGATCTTCTGCTACAACTTCGGTAACAACCTCGACAGCTAATGTCGTTTTGAAATCAGATTTGTTCGATTGGTCTGTTAATCCAAATATTAATACTTCTGGTGCAGTACAAATAA
>DAIRFL010000057.1:0-9540 GCA_036795105.1 Flavobacteriaceae bacterium
ATCATATGAAGTACTACTCGTATTTAATACTAGTAACAATTCTACTTTTTACTTCCTGTTCTAAGATTGGGAATAAAGGCGAGTTGGTTGGAGTGAGAGGGCAGAAATGGATTGCTAAAAAACCCTACGGAATGGAATTGATTCCTTCGGGCTCTTTTGTAATGGGAAAGACGAATAAAGACGTTGCCAATGTGGG
The DNA here is from genome assembly GCA_036795105.1 of Flavobacteriaceae bacterium. Classification (GTDB taxonomy): domain Bacteria; phylum Bacteroidota; class Bacteroidia; order Flavobacteriales; family Flavobacteriaceae; genus MAG-120531. Next base: position 197 of record DAIRFL010000057.1, read on the forward strand.
TATGGAAGCCGTTAAAACGGTGACTGTTCAGTCTTTTTATATGGACGATACTGAAATTACCAACTCAGAATACCGTCAATTTGTTCATTGGGTTCGCGATTCAATAGTGAGAACCAAACTAGCTGTTTTGGCTGATGAACTCGGTTTGACAACTGAAGACGGAGGAATAGGAAACTATTCTTTTAAGGATATCGACACCGTAGGAATGACTCCTTATCAAAAGTATCGTTTCTTCAATGCACTTCCGGATGATGACAATCCTTATTCACTTTATTCACTCAACAATGACATCGAACTTATTTGGGACACTGAAGATTTTCCAGATGAGTATTATGCAGAGGTGATGGATGAGGTCTTTGTGGATGCTTCTGAGAGTTTTAACGGAAGAAGAGCCATGAAAATCAATCAACTCAAATACAAGTTCAGCAGTTTTGATGTTGAAGCAGCTTCAAAAGCTCCAGGATCTGATCGATCAGATTTTATCAAAAGAGAAGTTGTAGAGGTTTATCCTGATACCACGGTGTGGATTAAGGATTTCTCTTACTCTTATATCGAGCCGATGCACAACGATTACTTTTGGCACGATGCCTATAGTGAATACCCTGTGGTGGGAGTGAGTTGGAATCAAGCGAGAGCTTTTTGTAATTGGAGAACTAAAATAAAGAACGATCAACTAAAAGTTAAAGGCGAACAAACGGTTAGTACTTTTAGATTGCCGACAGAGGCAGAGTGGGAATACGCAGCTCGTGGAGGAATCGATGGATCTATGTATCCATGGGGTGGTCCTTATATGATTGCTGATAATGGATGTTTTATGGCAAACTTTAAGCCAGCTCGTGGAGATTACGCAGCTGATTCGGCCCTTTTTACGGTCGAGGCCAGATCTTATGCTCCTAATGATTACAACCTTTACAATATGTCTGGTAATGTGTCTGAATGGACTAATTCCAGCTATGCCTATAACGCCTATGATTACGCTTCTACACTGAATCCAACAGTTGGTTCAGATAATAGTGATCACAAGGTGATTAGAGGAGGATCGTGGAAGGATATCGCATACTTTTTACAAGTGAACACTAGAGATTATGAACATAAGGATTCGGTACACTCTTATATAGGATTTAGGACGGTACAGGATTATATGGGGGACCCAACAACCATAAAGAAGAAATAAACACTACAACTAGAATGGCATCAAAACAAAGTTTAAAGAAAAAGCAAGCCTATAATTTGGCATATGGATTGGGAGCATCTATAGTAATTATCGGTGCGCTTTTTAAGTTATTACACTGGGAAATAGGTCCTTTTACTGGAGGGAACCTTCTTGCTATTGGTCTGTTGACAGAAGCATTTATTTTTGCTTTAGCTGCATTTGAACCTGTTCAAGAAGATTCGAAGGCATGGGATTGGTCTAAAGTCTTTCCAGAATTAACTGGTAAAGGAGAATCTGGATTTAACGCTAATGGGATGCTCTCTAAGAAATTAGACGCCATGTTAGAGGAAGCCAAGATCGACTCGGATTTAATGGATAATCTCGCTAAGAGCATCAAGAGTTTTGAAGCTGCAGCTGAAGGCATTGCTCCAACAGCGGATTCTATTCGAGCAACTCAGAAGTATTCTGAAGAGCTCAACAAAGCGGCCTCTCAGATGGAATCTCTTAATCAGCTTTATCAGAATCAATTAGATTCTGCTCAATTGCAAGCCAATGTTCAGTCTACTGTTGCTCAAAATGCAGAGGCGCTCCAAGGTCAGATGGAACAGCTTTCCAAAAACCTCACGACCCTTAACGAGGTTTACGAAGGAATGCTATCGGCAATGAACAGAAAATCAAATTAACAACCTTAAGAAGGACTCTATATGGCTTCAGCCAATTCTCCAAGACAGCGAATGATCAACTTGATGTATCTTGTATTTATTGCCATGTTGGCTTTAAATATGAGTAAGGAGGTTCTCACTGCTTTTGGAATTCTCAATGAAAAATTAGAGTATTCTAATGAGGAAATTACCAGAAACAACGCAGCTTTTTTAAAAGGATTGGAAGTTAAAGCTTCTGAAAATCCTGATAAATACGCTGAACTCTTTCAAAAGGGGAAGAGAATTACTTCTATCGCGGATGAATATTTTAAATATTTGGCTGATATTAAAACCGATATGCTCAAAAGAGTAAAGGATAACACTGATTATGAAATCATGGACCGCTCTGACTACTTAGATCAGCTCTTTTTTAGAGGAGATAATTTGACTGATAATGGACAGGATTTTTTGAATCGTTATATTGGATTTAGAGATTCATTATTACTGATTATTCCTACAAATTTTGGAGGCATAAAGCAGGTGATCTCCAATCGATTTTCTTCTGGTAATGAAAATTATGAAATTACAACGAAGGACTCGGGAAATGTTCATTGGCTCAATTATCACTACGAAGGATATCCAATGGTTGCATCACTGACCAATATCACTCAAATTCAGTCGGATGTAATGAATTCGACTCAGAATATTCTTAAAGCGATGTTGGAAGGACAACTGACCGAAGAGGTTTCATATTCCAATTATACGACCTTATTAGAATTAGAAAAATCTGCCTTTTATCAGGGTGAAAACTTTCAGGGAAATATTGTTCTAGGTAGAAAAGATGCCACTACTAGACCGAATGAGGTTCGACTAAGCATAGACGGAAGGACTTTAGAAGAAGGAAGGGACTACTCCATTGAAGACGGTAGAGTGAAACTCAACGTCAATGCGGGTAATGCTGGAGATCATAAAATTGAAGGAATGCTCGTCTTTATACAAGATGGAGAAGAAACACAGGTTCCTGTCAATGCTAGTTTTGCTACCATAACCAAGCCTAATGCAGCTGTGATTTCAGCTGATAAGATGAATGTGGTTTACAGAGGATTGGACAATCCTATGACCATTTCAATCCCTGGAGTTGCCAACAATTTTGTAACTGCTAGAGCCCCTGGACTCAAAAAAATATCCGGTAGTAATTATGTGCTGAACCCAGGAACGGGTAGAGAAGTTTCTATTACTGCTACTGGTAAATTACCCGATGGAAATACCATCAATACGACCTCTGTTTTTAGAATTAAAGATATTCCAAAACCTCAGGGTACTATTCGTGGAGAGTCGGGTACTGTAAAAATGCCTAGAAATAATTTAGAGATTTCATCAGTAGGTGCCATGTTAGAAGATTTTGATTTTGATTTGACACTTAGAGTGAAAGGCTTTAAATTTAAAGTACCAGGTCAGCCTACTGTAGCTGTCAATGGTAATAAGTTGGACGCAAGAGCTAAAGCAGCCTTGCAGAGAGCTCGAAGAGGAGATCTTATTCAAATCTTCGATATCGATGTTGAAAACCCAGATAATAGAGCTTATAGGTTTAAAAATGTAACCTCTGTAATTATCGAACTTACGAATTAATCATGATGAAAAAACAATTTTATTTAATACTGCTGAGTCTACCCTTTTTGAGTCTTACTTTTGTAAGTGCTCAGGAGGCCTCCGATGTAATTGACCCTGCTGCTGTATACTTTAAATCAAGAGAAGGGCTTAAAAGTAATCCTCTTTATATTCCTGGTGTCAATAAAAAGGACGTCTTTTGGTCTAAGACCGTAATGGAGGTGATCGATCTCAATGAAAAGTTAAATTTTCCACTTTATTACCCTATCGATACGCTCAGAGTAGAATCCTATAGAAGGTCCTTGTACGATGTATTGATCAGTAAGATTAAAAGCGGGGAAATCAAATCCGTATATACCGATGCCTATATTCGCGAAAAGAGAACCTTAGAAGATCTACAGGCTTCCTTAGTAAAGGTTGATACAACAGACCTCGGTTTAGAGCAGTACAACGCCAATGAGCCTGTTTCAGAAGAGTATATAACGAGAAGAAACATTAGCGCAGCAGATATCAAGCAATACATCCTTAGAGGAACTTGGTATTTTGACAAGCGTATGGGAGAATTGAAATACCGTTTGTTAGCCTTCGCTCCGATGGCTCCGGATGTCAACTTTATAGATTCAGGAGAAGATCCTTATATGAATCTCATTCCATTATTCTGGGTGTGGTATCCAGAAGTTAGAGAGCTGATGCACGAGGCTAAGGTTTACAATCCAAATAACGATTTTAATCCCAACTCCTTTGGGGATATTTTTGAAGCGCGATACTTTAATTCCTTGATCATATCTGAGGATAATATCTACGACAACCGACAGATTAAGGATTACTTAAAGAACAATTCCCTTTATCAGCTTTTGGAGTCCAACAGAATTAGAGAGTGGATCCGAAATAAAGAAGCCGATATGTGGAATTACTAAGAGACTATATCGTTGTTGGCTTTGGTATTGCAGGACTCAGTTTTTGTGAGCATCTAGAGCGAAATCAAAAATCTTTTGTTGTATTTGACGATGATTCTCAACAATCATCTATGGTTGCTGGTGGCATGTACAATCCTGTCATCCTAAAGCGATTTACCCTTGCTTGGAATGCAGTTAGTCAACAGGAGTACGCCTTACCATTTTACAAAACACTGGAAGAAAAACTCGGAGTTTCGTTCACAATTCCACTAAAGGTTCACCGGAAATTCGCATCGATAGAAGAGCAAAACCTTTGGTTTGAGACCCTGGATAAACCTCATATGGATCGATTTCTTTCATCGACCATTATAACCAATGAAAATCCTTTTGTCAAGGCAGACTACGGTTTGGGGCAATTAGATCATGTGGGTCGTATAAGAGTGGGAACACTTATCAATACCTATCGAAAACACTTAGAACAAAAGAACTCCTTTCACTATGAGCAATTTGACTTTGATGATTTGCAGTTCAATGAGGAGATGGTTTCTTATAAGGGCTATAAGGCTAAACAGATTGTCTTTGCTACAGGATACGGGCTCAAATCAAATCCGCTGTTTAAAGAGCTTCCTTTAAAGGGAGCAAAAGGAGAGCTGGTACTAATCGAAGCTCCAGACTTAAAATTGGACTCCATTTTAAAGGCCGGGGTGTTTTTATTACCTCTAGGTGATGATCGCTATTATGTAGGAGCCACTTACAATTGGGCTGATAAGACTAATAAGCCTACTGAAGAAGCTAGGGAAGAACTGCTAAGCAAACTCGAAAAATTGGTGGAGGTCGACTATAAAGTGATCGATCAAATAGCGGGTATTCGCCCAACAGTGGTGGACAGAAGACCTTTGGTAGGAAGACATCAAACCTATAAAAATGCTTATGTGCTCAACGGAATGGGAACTCGGGGAGTATTAGTTGCTCCCACATTGAGCAAACAGCTCTATGACTATATCGAAGAAGGAATTGATTTAGATCCTGTAGTCGATATTCAGCGATTTAATAAGGATTAAGGCGCTAGGGTTGATTACTGCTCTTTTTTAGCGAACTTGGGATCGTAACTTATAAAAATATTGATCCAAATATTTCTAGAAACCCTCAAGATAAATGGGTAAAAAACGACAAGGGTTGAAACAATTGCGATAAAGGACTGAATTAAACTACTTCCAAGAAAGACCTTGCTAATAATAAAGGCCGCTACAGAAAAGGCGATTCCTACTCCGTAACTCACATACATCGCACCGTAAAAGAATGAAGGTTCAATCTTATAAGTAAGCCCACAGTGAGAACACTGCTCATTCATATCAAAAATCTTTCCCATTTTATAGGGGTTGGATTCCACGTACATACATTCCTCTTGACATTTAGGACAACTTCCTTTAAAAATACTATAGAGTTTGCTTCCTTTTTTTAACATTTGCAAAAAGTTTGTACAAAAATACAGTTTTCCACTAGATGGAATGTAACTAATATTACTAGATGCTCAATATTCACAATTTATCGGTATCCTTTTCAGGAGAAACACTTTTTAAGGAGATATCCTTTCGTTTAAAAGGAGGTGATCGCGTTGGGCTCATCGGAAAAAACGGAGCGGGAAAATCAACCCTCTTAAAACTCTTGGCAGGGGATTTGGAATCCGACTCAGGAACTATTGCCAGAGAAAAAGAGTGTCGAATAGGATTCTTGAGACAGGATATTGATTTTGAATTTGGAAGAACGGTGGTCGAGGAAGCTGAATTAGCTTTTGTCGAGATAAAAGCTCTGGAGAAAGAACTAGACCAAATCAATCTAGAACTCAATGATCGAACGGATTACGAATCTGTGTCCTATCACGATTTAATCGATAAACTCTCAGATATCACTCATCAATACGAGCTTTTAGGAGGCTATAACTATCAGGGTCAAACTGAAAAAATACTACAGGGCTTAGGGTTTAAAGCTGCTGATTTCAACAAAAAGACCGATACCTTTTCTGGGGGATGGCGAATGCGTATCGAATTGGCCAAACTACTGTTACAGTCCAATGATGTATTATTGCTCGATGAGCCTACCAACCACTTGGATATCGAATCGATTATTTGGTTGGAATCATTTTTAAACTCCTATCCTGGTGCGGTAGTGATCGTATCTCACGACAAGATGTTTTTGGATCATGTCACCAATCGATCAATCGAAATTGTATTGGGTAGAATCTACGATTACCCCAAGGCGTATTCTGAATTTTTAGCACTTCGCTCAGAGATTATTGAGCATCAACTCAACGCTCAAAAGAATCAACAAAAACAAATAGAGCAAACCGAAAAACTCATTGAGAAGTTTAGAGCAAAGGCCTCTAAGGCTTCAATGGCTCAATCCCTGATCAAAAAACTCGACAAAATGGACCGCATTGAAGTCGATGTTGAGGATGCTTCGGTGATGAAGCTTCGTTTTCCAGTATCCATTGTTCCTGGAAAAGTGATCTTGGAACTCGATGAATTGTCAAAATCATATGGTGACAATTTGGTTTTAAACAACATTAATTTGCTTTTAGAACGGGATTCTAAGACTGCTTTTGTAGGACAGAATGGCCAAGGTAAAACCACCTTGGCAAAGATGATTGTAGGAGAGCTTCAAGCGAGCAAGGGAAGCATCAAACTCGGACACAATGTACAAATAGGATATTTTGCACAAAATCAAGCAGACTACTTGGATGGGAATAAGACTGTTCTAGATACGATGATCGATGCTGCAAATGAGACTAATAGAGCTAAGGTAAGAGATATTCTCGGTTCCTTTTTGTTTCAGGGGGAGGATGTAGAAAAATACGTAAAAGTATTATCTGGAGGAGAGCGCAACCGTTTGGCTTTAGCTAAAATGCTTTTAGAGCCCTTTAATGTATTAGTGATGGATGAACCTACCAATCATTTGGATATCGCTTCTAAAAATGTTTTAAAAACAGCTCTTGGAAATTTTGATGGCACCCTAATTGTCGTATCACACGATAGAGATTTCTTACAGGGACTCACGAATAAGGTTTACGAATTTAAGGATGGGAATATCAAGGAATACCTCGGTGATATCGATTATTATTTAGCTGAGCGCAAAGCGACTGACTTTAGAGCGATTGAACAAAAACAACAGCCTAAAGAATCTAAAAAGAAATCTGAAAAAGTAGACTACCAAAGACAAAAAGAACTCAAATCGCTCAACAACAAACTCTCTAAAGTAGAATCTAAAATAGGAGTATTAGAGAAGAAGATTGCCGAGCAAGATCACCAACTGTTGATGAATTATGATCAGACTGCTTCAGATCCTAAGTTTTTTGAACAGTATCAGAAAGATAAAAAAGACCTGGAAGAGTTGATGAAAGAGTGGGAAGACTTGTCTGGGCAATTAGATTAATCCTCGTACTTGGTATTAAAATCGCTTACGCTTTTAGGAATAGAGTGATGCTGATTGAATTTTAAATCTTCTACAGCTTCTTTAGCTACGAGTTTCATCGGTATATGACCTGACCAGGTATCGCTGTAGTCTTCTTCGTCTCCCTGGGGACCACCAGCTCTTATTTTTACTGAGGCGCTGCTTATAGGAATCTTGATAAGCATGGTTGCTTTTAATTGCGCTTCAGTACCTAAAAACACTTCATCCCATCTACCCTTGATAATATGATCGGTAATTACTTTTAATCCGTGAAGAAATTCTTCACTGTCTTGATCGATAAGTTCAGCTGTTCCATAAACTACTGCAGATCGGTAATTTGCAGAGGTATTGAAGAGCGTTTGAGCGAGTACCACGCCGTCGAGATGAGTAACAGTTAAACAAACCTCATCGTTCTTGAGTAGTTGGATTAACATATGGTTCTTGGTAGAACCGTGTAGGTAAATACAATCTCCATCTCTTCCAAAGGCTGTAGGAATACTATGAGCTTTTCCCTGAAACACAAAAGAGACATGACACAAAAACCCAGCGTCTAATACTCGGTATAAATCTTCCTGAGTATTTTCTTGTCGATTGTGTCCCCTGATGATCTTGTTGAACTTCATATAGCAGATTTAAAATTAAAGATACAAATTAAGAAAGTATTTAATTCGAATATATTGTTTAAGTTTGCATAAAATTACATCAACAAAATGGATCTTATCAAGAATAATTTTAGTATTTCAGATTTAGAAAACCTCTCAGGAATTAAGGCTCATACCATTCGTATCTGGGAAAAGCGCTATGGACTACTCAGTCCTGAACGAACTAAAACCAATATTAGAACTTATTCTCTCGAAAGTCTTAAAAAACTACTCAATTGTGCTTTTTTAAACAACAATGGGTATAAGATTTCAAAGATTGCAGATTTAAATGAACAGGACTTTAAAAAGGCCATTGCCTCCCTAATGGATCAACAACTCAAAAGTGATTACTACATACAAGAATTAATCCTATCGATGTTTGCCTTTGACCGTGATCGATTTCAACAAATCGACCAGGAATTAAAAGAGAAGTTTGGGTTTGAAGAACGCTTTGAATCTTATTTCATGCCTCTTTTAATGCGTATAGGGCTCTTGTGGCAATCAGGGGTTATCACTCCTGCTCACGAACACTTTATCGCAGTGCTCATTAAAGAAAAGCTCTTATTGGAAATTGAATCTCAACACCACAAAGCCTGCAGTTCTGAAGAAACCTATGTGCTTTTTCTTCCAGAGGGAGAACTACACGATATAGGGATGTATTATATCTACTACCTATTACTCAAAAAGTCTAAGAGAGTCATTTATCTAGGAGCATCAGTTCCCCTAGATGATTTAGAAAACTTACTGAGTCTTTCATCTCGAATTAATTTTGTCAGTTCTTTTACCGTTGCACCTGAGTCAATTGCGGTAGAAGATTATCTGCAAGAGGTACGTAAAAGACTTCTAAAAAGCACCAAAAATAAATTTTTTGCCTGGGGATCTGTTCTTGAAAATCTAAAAACGCCTTCAAAAAAGCAAATATTTACAGAGTCTAATTTGCTTAAAATCAAAGATATAC
>DAIRFL010000058.1:0-9520 GCA_036795105.1 Flavobacteriaceae bacterium
AACTTAATAAGAATTGATTATTGATTGATCGATTTGGCTCCTTCGATTACTTTCGTTTTTAGAGATACTTTATAATCGATTATTTTTTGAAGTACTTCAGCGTTGGAACTTCCGATGATTTGAGCTGCTAAAATACCAGCATTTTTTGCACCGTTCAAGGCGACTGTAGCAACAGGTACTCCTCCAGGCATTTGTAAAATAGAGAGCACTGAATCCCACCCATCGATTGAATTGCTGCTTTTTACCGGTACTCCTATCACCGGTAGTGGTGACATGGATGCAACCATCCCTGGTAGATGAGCTGCTCCTCCAGCACCTGCAATTATTACTTGAATCCCATTCTTATGAGCGTTGTTACTAAACTCAAAGAGCTTTTCAGGGGTACGATGTGCAGATACAATATCTACTTCAACCTCGATCGCTAATTCTTTTAAGAAATCTATGGCTTCCTGCATCACTGGAAGATCACTGGTAGATCCCATTACAACGGCAACTTTACTCATAACTTTTACTTTTTTGTTGTACTTATTACTCGAATGGTCTTTTTGACCCATGCGGCTTTTTCTCTAGCCTTTTTTAAATCTTGGTCCACAATGGTCACATGTCCCATTTTTCTAAAAGGACGTGTTTCGCGTTTACCATAAATATGTGGATTCACTCCTTTTTCATTTAGAATAGCCTCCATGTTTTCATAAATCACATCTCCTTGGTATCCTTCTTCACCTACTAAGTTAACCATAACTGCTGACAATACACTATCAGTGCTTCCCAAAGGCAGGTTAAGAATAGCTCTTAGGTGCTGTTCATACTGACTTGTAATACTCGCTTCTATAGTGTAATGGCCTGAATTATGGGGTCTTGGAGCTACCTCATTGATTAAAATTTCTCCAGAGGCTGTCATAAAGAGCTCCACGGCTAAAAGACCTACAATATCTAATTTTTCAGCTACTTCCATCGCTATTGCTCTAGCTTTACTATCGATGGATTCATCGATCTGTGCAGGACAAAGAACGTATTCTACCTGATTGGCCTGGGGATGAAATTCCATTTCAACTAGGGGATAGGAAGTAGTTATTCCTTCAGGGGTTCTTGCAACAATCACTGCAAGTTCTTTCTCAAAAGGAACCAATGCTTCAGCAATGCATTTATCAGCAGCTAAGTCCTTTAAATCTTCAGCAGAACGAACCACTTTTACTCCCTGTCCATCGTATCCAAACTGAGCGGATTTCCAAACAAAGGGTAGGGATTGTTTATGGTCTGAAACTGCACTTTGAAGTTCTTCCAGACAGCAGTAGACTTTAAAATCAGAGGTAGGAAGGCTGTTTTTGCTGTAAAATTCTTTTTGCTCAGCCTTATCGACTATAATTTCAAGACTTGATGGCTTCGGGTAGACCTTAACTCCTTCAGATTCTAATTTCTTTAAGGCCTCTATATTTATGTGTTCGATTTCAATGGTCACAAGATCCAATCCTTTTCCGAATTGGTAAACCGTTTCAAAATCCATTAGATCTCCCGCTTCAAATTCATTAGAGGCGATGCGAGAAGGAGCTAACTTACTGGAATCTAGAACTTTAGTGTAGGTATCCCATTTACGTGTTTCTTGTAAGAGCATCTTCCCTAATTGCCCTCCACCTACAATTCCCAATTTAAAATCTGAAGAGAAATAATTCATGTTTGTTCTTTGGAAAGCAAAAATACAGCTTTATTGCTTAATCACCAGTTAGATGATTAAAAAAGAGATATATTATCATTATCTTTGTGGCTTCTTATTTTGAATCAAATACCGACTACACAATGATTAATTTAGTATTATTTGGAAAACCTGGTGCTGGAAAAGGAACCCAGGCAGAATTCTTAAAGTCACAGTACAATCTAAAACACATCTCAACCGGTGATGTTTTTAGATTTAATATATCACAGGGGACTGAACTCGGAAACTTGGCTAAATCATATATGGATAAAGGAGATTTAGTACCCGATCAAGTAACTATAGATATGTTACAAGCTGAGGTTGAAAAAAATCCTGAGGCAAGTGGTTTTATCTTTGACGGTTTTCCAAGAACTACTGCACAAGCGCAGGCACTCGATTCATTTTTAGCGACAAAAGAGATGCAAATAAACGCCTGTGTCGCTTTAGAAGCTGATGAAGACGAATTGACGAAACGATTGTTAGGTAGAGGTAAAATAAGTGGGAGAAGTGATGATCAAGACGAGTCGAAAATCAGAAATCGCTTCAAGGAATACAACGATAAAACAGCTCCTCTTAAAGATTTTTACCAAGGACAAAACAAATTTTACGCTGTTGATGGAATTGGTGAAATTTCTGAGGTAACTCAGCGTATAGCAGCAGTAATAGATACCCTATAAAATGACTGAAGGAAATTTCGTAGACTATGTAAAAGTGCATTTAGCTTCTGGAAACGGAGGTAAGGGGTCTATGCATTTCCACAGAGAAAAATATATTACCAAAGGAGGTCCTGATGGTGGTGATGGTGGTCGTGGAGGCCATGTGATTGTCAAGGGAAATAAAAACCTGTGGACCTTAGTTCATTACAAGTTCAAAAAACACTTTAAGGCAGATCACGGTGAGCACGGTTCTAAAAGTAGAAGTTTTGGAGCTGATGGTAAGGATGTCATCTTAGAAGTTCCATTAGGAACCGTTGTTAAAGATTCGGAGACAATGGAGGTTCTTTTTGAAATCACAGAGCACGATCAAGAAGTGATCGCTTTGGAAGGTGGAATGGGAGGCCTAGGTAACTGGCATTTTAAATCCTCTACCAATCAAACACCTCGTTATGCACAGCCTGGTATACCAGGTCAAGAACGCACAGTGACTTTAGAGCTCAAAGTACTAGCCGATGTAGGTCTAGTTGGCTTTCCAAATGCAGGAAAATCAACCTTATTATCCGTTATTACCTCAGCTAAACCAAAAATTGCCGATTACGAGTTTACAACTTTAAAACCCAACCTTGGGATTGTAAAGCACCGTGACTATCAGAGTTTTGTAATGGCTGATATTCCTGGTATTATCGAAGGAGCAGCAGAGGGTAAAGGACTTGGTCACTACTTCTTAAGACATATAGAACGAAATGCAACCTTACTCTTTTTAGTTCCAGCGGATAGTGAGGATATCGTTAAAGAATACCACATCTTATTGGATGAATTAAAGCGTTATAATCCAGAATTATTGGATAAGGAGCGCTTTTTAGTGATTTCAAAATCGGATATGCTTGATCAGGAACTCAAAGATGAAATTTCAGCCATACTCAAAAAGGAGCTCAAAGACATTTCTTTTTCATTCATCTCTTCAGTTGCCAATCAGGGCATACAAGAACTCAAAGACAAACTTTGGGAATTGATTAAAAACAACAAAGAAGACTAATGCGCGTACACTTTATCGCTATTGGAGGATCCGCTATGCACAATTTAGCCTTAGCGCTACAAGCTAAGGGTGACCAGGTTAGCGGTTCAGATGATGTGATCTTTGAACCTTCTAAATCCAGATTAGAAGCCGCAGGACTACTACCCAATTCTTTTGGTTGGTTTGAGGAACAAATCACTTCCGATATCGATATGGTAGTTTTGGGGATGCACGCCAAAGAAGATAATCCAGAACTGCAGAAAGCTTTGGAATTAGGACTAAAAGTCTATTCTTATCCAGAATTTTTATACGAACATTCAAAGTCTAAGACTAGAGTAGTCATCGGAGGTTCTCACGGGAAGACCACCATAACATCCATGATACTACACGTTTTAAACTTTTGGAATAAAGAAGTGGATTATATGGTAGGAGCCCAATTAGACGGTTTTGATCGTATGGTGCACTTAACCGACACTAATGAATTTATCGTATTAGAAGGCGATGAATACCTCTCTTCACCAATTGACAGACGTCCAAAATTTCACCTCTATCAACCCAATATTGCATTACTGAGTGGAATTGCATGGGATCATATCAATGTGTTTCCAACTTTTGAGGATTACAAAAAGCAGTTTTCCATCTTTGTAGATAAGATTATCGATGGGGGTACCCTTGTCTATAACGGTGACGACCAATTGTTAACTGAAGTAGTTTTAGAACAGGATCACCCGATTCGAAAAATACCTTACCATACACCTGTCTACCACACAGAGGGTGCTCAAACCTTTATAGAAACTGAGGAAGGGGAGTTGCCATTGGAAATCTTTGGCGCTCATAACCTCAATAATCTTGCAGGAGCTCAGTGGATATGTCAACTCATGGGAATCGACTCATTGGAATTTTACGAAGCCATCACTTCATTTAAAGGAGCTTCAAAGCGTTTGGAACTCGTGAGAAAGGAACAGGATTTAATCATTTATAAGGACTTTGCTCATGCCCCTTCAAAGGTTAAGGCTACGACCAATGCAGTTAAAGAACAATACGCCAATTCCAATGTAATTGCAGTTTTGGAACTACACACCTATAGTAGCCTCAATCCTGAGTTTATGGTTCAGTATAAAGATTCATTAAATGCTGCTGATAGAGCCATTGTGTTTTACGATCCACATGCTTTAAAGATTAAAAATATGGAGCCCATCAGTCATCAGCAGATCAGGGAAGCCTTTCAACTAGCAGATCTAGAGGTCTATGACGATCCTCAAAAACTCGCTGAAATGCTTTACAATCTAAATCAAAACAATACAGCTCTTGTTTTTATGAGCTCAGGTAATTTTGGAGGCTTGGATTTAAATCGTATCGCCAAGTCTTAACCGTTTATCGAAACCATCCCATTAATTCTCTTAAAGAGGGTATTTTTACCCTATGTCAATCAAGAAGTATTTACCGATTACACGCTGGGATACGGATGATAAACCCAGAGAAAAATTAGATCGACTAGGTCCTAAATCACTTTCTAATGCGGAACTTTTAGCAATTATCTTACAAAACGGATATAAGGGAGTATCAGCTCTTTCTCTTGGAAAGCAGCTCTTAGCTCACTTTGACAATAACCTTACTTTAATGTTCAAATCATCAATTCACTCCTATCAAAAAGTAAAGGGGGTAGGTAAGGCTAAGGCTAGTATTCTAAAGGCTTCACTCGAGCTTGGAAAACGATCCTATACCTTTCTAAGCCAGGCTCCAAACTACGTTAATTCCAGTGAATCGGCCTATAAAACCTTTAAAGCTTCCTTAGAAGATCTCACAAGAGAAGAGTTTTGGGTCGCCTATTTGAACAATGCCCATCAGCTCATCAAATTAGAGCAGCTCAGCAAAGGAGGGATGACCTCAACTGTGGTAGATGTTCGCATTCTTTTAAAACGCTGTATAGAACTCGAGGCAGTTGCTCTGGTAGTAGCTCACAATCATCCCTCGGGTAAATTACAACCCTCCAAAGCTGATAAGAACTTGACCCAAAAAATTCTTATTGCAGCTAAGACAATGGATATTGCTCTTTTGGATCACATAATCATCACCCCTACAAATTACTTTAGTTTTGCCGATCATAGTTTATTATAAATACTTAATTTTAAGCTATAAAATTGACAATGCTACTCATTTATACCCATCAAATCAGTTCGAGGCTCAAATACACTGTAAGGCAGGTATTTAAGAATATATTGGGGATAGAGTATCTTTTGACTTCTGAAGTTTCTGAATTCGTTAAACATCAGGGGCCTAAAATATCCTATACCAAGAATCAATTGGGGTCTGAGTTCTTTGTAAAGAGTCATGAGCTCTTGTTTGAACAAGGAATAAACGATCATCATCTAAAGACTTTTGAGTGGAATAAATTGCCTTGTTTCTTTCATACCTCTGATCAATCTAAAATTCCCTTTGACTTTTTAGCAGCTAGCTTCTACCTTCTCAGTCGTTATGAGGAGTATTTACCTCATTTAAAAGATGCACACGGAAGATTTCCAGCTAATGAGAGCATTGCCTTTGCAGAAGGATTTTTAAAGCGTCCAGTGGTCGATTTATGGGCTTATGCCTTTTTGGAGCTCCTCTTAGAGGCATTTCCAGATTTAGAACGCAAAAAGAGAACCTATAGCTATAAACCATTGATCGATGTGAGTAGTTCACACAAATACAAATACAAGGGATTTATTAGAGGTTTTTTCGGTTTTTTTAGAGACTTATTCGCTTTTAAATTTGGTCAGCTCTTCAACAGAGCGGTTGTCATACTAGGATTAAAGAAAGATCCTTATGACAATTTTGAGTTCTTAAAAAAGCTTCACAAACCTCTGGGAATAAAGCCCTATATATTTTTTCTTTTCGGTAAATACAGTACTTATGACAAGAATATATCGCCCTATCGAAGATCTTTTCAACATCTAATTAAATCTGTTGCAGATGATTCTATAGTAGGAGTAGAGCTCTCTTATGAATCTTTTTCATCCATAGAACGCATGAAACACGAATGGATGAATCTATCTTCAGTCATCCATCGACAGGTTAAATCGGTTCGGATGCGTTTTAATCGTATTGAAATTCCAAATACCTACAGTGATTTTGCAGATTTAGGAATTCGAAGAGATTATTCAATGGGGTATACCCATTACCCTGGATTTAGGGCCGGAAGTTGCACTCCTTTTAACTTCTACGATATACACTTGGAATTAATGCATCCGGTCAAAGTTTACCCCTTTGCAATTCAGGACTACAGTTTACTTAAGGAAAAAAGCGTTCTGGATTGTTTAAAACGCATGAGAGAACTATACGAGGAGGTTAAAAAAGTGGATGGGGAATACAGAGTTTTGTTTTCTAATGAACTTTTGGGTTCTCAAATGAAAGTAAACTGGAAAAAACTCTACACTAAACAATTAGAACAGTTTCATGTATAAGCATTGCAGTGACATATTTTTTGATTTGGATCACACCCTATGGGATTTTGAAAAGAATTCCGCTATTAGTTTTCAAAAAGTATTTGATCAGATGAACCGTTCTATAGTTTTAGAAGAGTTTCAGAAGGTTTATCAACCCATAAATTTTGAGTATTGGAAACTGTACCGAGAAAATAAGATATCCAAAGAAAAGCTGAGGTATGGACGGCTTAAGGATAGTTTCGACCGTATGGGAGTGTCTATCACAGATGATGAAATCAATTATATCTCTGTGGGTTATATCAGTTATTTATCTCATCAAACGCATTTGTTTCCAGGAGCGGTAGAAATTTTAAATTACCTCAATGTAAATTACCGATTACACATTATTACCAATGGTTTTTCAGAGGCTCAATTAAATAAAACCAAAGCTTCGAAAATAGATCACTTTTTTGATTGTTTTATCGATTCAGAGCAAGTAGGAGTAAAGAAGCCCCATCCAGATATCTTTAAATACGCACTTGATAAGGCTCAGGTGAAACCTGAGCAGTCAGTGATGATTGGGGATAATCTAGAGGCGGATATCTTAGGAGCTAAAGCTGTAGGATTTTCTTGTATTCACTACAATGCACATCAGGATCCATATCACGAGCACTGTCCGATAGTCGATCATTTAACTGATTTAAAGAAATTCTTCTAATAGGGGTAAATATCCTTCCACTTATTTTTAAGCGCTTCTAAGGTTTTTTGTTCTCTAGGATTAGATCCAGGTTGATAAAAGATTTCACCAGAAAGTTCTTCGGGTAGAAATTTAGTTTGGACAAAGTTTCCCTCGTAATTGTGAGCGTATTTGTAGTTGTCACCATAGCCTAAGTCTTTCATAAGCTTGGTAGGCGCATTTCTGAGTTCTAAGGGAACGGATAAATCACCACTTTCTCTGACTTTAGCTAGGGCTTGATCAATGGCTTTATAACTGGCATTGCTCTTTGGAGAGTTGGCCAAGTAAATAGCTGTTTGTGAGAGGATGATACGCGCTTCTGGATATCCAATGGTCGTTACCGCCTGAAAGCAATTGTTGGCAATCACCATAGCTGTTGGATTGGCATTGCCAATATCTTCTGAGGATAAAATGAGCATTCTTCTTGCAATGAATTTGACATCTTCACCTCCTGCGATCATTCGAGCCAACCAATAGACAGCGGCATTGGGATCCGAACCTCTAATGGATTTGATAAATGCAGAGATGATATCGTAGTGTTGCTCTCCAGTTTTATCGTAGAGCACCGTGTTTTTTTGAAGGCTTTTCATTACCAATTCATCGGTGAGTTCAAGGGTGTTTCCCTCTGTTTGATTGACCAGTAACTCAAAGTTGTTGAGGAGTTTTCTCCCATCTCCACCAGAGAGTCTAAAGAGCGCTTCAGTCTCTTTGATCTTTATCTTTTTATCCTTTAAGAGCACATCTTTTTCAATAGCTCTTTCGAGGATTTGATTTAAATCTTCCGCTCCAAAATCTTTGAGGATATAGACTTGACAACGAGAGAGTAGGGCGGGATTGACCTCAAAACTCGGGTTCTCAGTGGTAGCCCCGATAAGGGTCACCCAACCTTTTTCAACAGCAGCTAAAAGAGAATCTTGTTGTGACTTTGAAAAACGATGGATCTCATCGATAAATAGAATGGGGTTTTTAGCAGTGAATAATCCTCCTGCCTGCTTGGCCTTATCGATGACTTCACGAACGTCTTTCACCCCTGAATTAATTGCAGAGAGTTGATAGAATGGACGTTTGCTCTCACTTGCTATAATTTGTGCAAGTGTAGTTTTTCCCGTACCTGGAGGGCCCCAAAAGATCATTGAAGGCAAGATGCCTTGATCCAAATGTTTAGGTAAAATACCATCCTTACCCACCAAATGTTGTTGGGAGATAAAGTCCTCAAGTGTTTTAGGTCTTATGCGCTCTGCTAATGGCTCATTCATAAGCTAAATGTAACAAAGAAAACCCACTTAATAAAGCAAAATTAGCTTAGATACGCTGGCGAACTACCTCGTAAAGGACTACGCTACAAGCAACCGATACATTGAGCGAAGCAATGGTTCCCTCCATAGGTAATTTAGCCTGGTGGTCTGCTAATTTTAAGAGTGCAGGAGAGATTCCTACATCTTCAGATCCCATAATAACTGCAATAGATTGTTTTAAATCCTTATCGTAGATTAGATCATCGGCTTTTTCTGTAGCAGCAATGACACTTACTCCAGATCCCTGTAAGTAATAGACCGCATCTTTAAGGTGATCAACTTTTGCAATTGGAACTGTAAAAGCAGCTCCCGCAGAGGTTTTGATCGTATCAGCGGTTACCGGTGCAGCTCCTTTTTTTGGAATGATGATTCCATCGACCCCTGTACAGGATGCAGTACGTATAATTGCACCGAAGTTTCGAACATCGGATAAGCTATCCAAGAGAAGGAATAGTGGAGCTTCTTTAGCTTCGATAACCTCATTTACTAATTCTTCAAAATCAGCAAACTCTATAGGAGAAATCATCGCCACAGCTCCTTGGTGGTTGTGAGGAGTTAAACGATCGAGTTTTTCAACTGGAACATAGACGGTATTGATCCCTTTTTTCCTCGATTCAGTCTCAAGAGACTTTATAAGCGCTCCTTGAAGTCCTCGTTGAAGAAAGATCTTATCGACAGATTTATCGGCCTCTATGGCTTCTAAAATAGCTCTAATACCGTAAAT
>DAIRFL010000302.1:0-1473 GCA_036795105.1 Flavobacteriaceae bacterium
AAAGATTAGTTTATTGCATAATATTCAAAAAAACAGTCATTTTATTGAATATATTTAATTTAATGATTATTTTTGCCTCAATAAAATTTATACGATGACTACAGTAAAATTAGATGAAATCGATCACCAAATCTTGGATATGTTGATCGACAATACCAGAACTCCTTTTACAGATATTGCCAAAAAGCTATTGATTTCAGCAGGAACGGTACACGTTCGTGTTAAAAAAATGGAAGAGGCAGGTATCATCAAGGGCTCATCCTTGACTTTAGATTATATCAAATTAGGCTATTCGTTTATTGCTTATGTTGGAATTTTCTTGGAGAAAACGCATCAAACTAAGTTTGTTATTGAGCGCTTAAATCAAATTCCAAATGTTACGGTAGCTCACATTACTACTGGAAAATTCAATATTTTCTGTAAGATTAGAGCTAAGGACACTACTCATGCTAAGAACATCATCTTTAAAATAGACGATATTGATGGAATCAGTAGAACGGAGACCATGATTTCTTTAGAAGAGAGTATCAATGATAAGAAACGATTAATGCATACGATCTTTTCTGAGATCGATTAGTTTCCAACAAACAACTAATTTAAGAGCACCTCATTGAGGTGCTTTTTTGTTTTAAGCTTTTAGGGAATTGTAATAAGCAAAGGCATCGTTGAGGTCGTTGTCCTTTACTTGAACGTCGATTACAGCTGATCCGATGCGCTCTAAGAGCACGTATTTTATTTGACCATGGGAATTCTTCTTGTCAAATTTTAAGAGCGCTACAGCCTCTTTTTTGTCCTGTTCTGTAAGTTCAACTGTTCCGTAATGACGGATAAGGGTTTGACTGATCTCCTCTAATTCTTCTTTGGAGAGTCCTGAATAAATGGTAGACAGATATGCTTCCATAATCATCCCAATAGCTATTGCTTCACCGTGAAGGAGCATTTTGTCATCTCCTTGCGATAAGAAATAAGATTCGATCGCATGACCAATGGTGTGTCCAAAGTTTAAAATCTTTCTAAGAGAATGTTCTCTGGGATCTTTTTGAACAACTGTAGCTTTTATTTGAACTGAAGTGTGAATGGCATCTTCAATACTCCTAGCGTTAAAACTGTCTTTTAAGTTCTTCCAATAGGTATTATCAGCGATTAATCCGTGTTTGAGCATCTCTGCAAACCCACTTTTTAATTGACGACTGTCAAGGGTTGACAAATAGCTTTGGTCGACTATGACTAGTTCTGGTTCGATGATGACCCCTATTTGATTTTTGAGCATTCCTAAATCGACCCCTGTTTTTCCACCCACAGAAGCATCGACCATAGAAAGTAGGGTAGTAGGTATGTTGTAGAAGTCGATCCCTCTTTTAAAACAGGAAGCAATAAAGCCTCCCATATCGGTGATGACCCCACCACCGAGGTTGATCATTGCACTTTTGCGATCAGCTCCTAACTCAGATAAGGCTTCCCAAACACCATTAC
>DAIRFL010000303.1:0-1466 GCA_036795105.1 Flavobacteriaceae bacterium
TTCCTGATATTCTCCAATGACTGAAATATAAGTTGATTCAATGTGTTTTGCTCTCCATTTATTGATCTCGTTAAATTGTTTTTCTGTAAGCGCTAATTCTTGAATTTTTAAATAGTCTTTAGCGAAATCTGCCTTGTGCTCGTCATAGCGATTAGTCACCATCAAAATCTTGTATTTTGTTGATCCCGAACGCTCATCTGCTTCTGCTATAGGCGTAGATATTTCATTGTCTTTGAGGTTTCTAACTTGAGCATTTAAGGTAGGGTCCATCTTCGTCAATTCAAATTTCGAATCAAAGTTGGTAGGGTTTCTCAAAAGCCCCCCATCAAACTTTGTCTCGACCTCATCCGATGCTGCAAGTGCTGCTTCAGCAAAAGTCATTTTACCATCCATAATATTCTGACGAATCTCATTGAGCTCTTTGATAGCGTCCTGTTTTACTGACTCAGGTACCTCAGGGATCAATAGGATATGACGAAGATCGATTTCTTGACCTCTTATCTTTTCGATATAAATAATGTGATATCCAAAAGCTGTTTCAAAGGGTTCTGAAATTTCACCTTCTTGAAGACTAAAGGCAACATCTTTAAACTCTTTTACGAATTGGGTTTCTCTAGTCATGGTATACTTACCTCCCTTGGCTTTTGAACCTGGGTCCTGAGAGTATAAAATAGCCTTTACACTAAAACTGGCACCATTGTCAACGACATCGGCTCTAATTTGCTTTAATCGATTGATCACCTTGTCTTTTTCTTCTTGCGGTGCCTCTGGTATCTTAACAATTTGTGCGATTTCAAGTTCAGCTCCAAAAACAGGTAACTCATCCTCTGGAATAGCTCTGTAAAACTGTCTCACTTCCTCAGGTGTGATTTCTACTTCACTTACAATATCACTTTGCATACGCTCAGAGAGCATACGAAGTTTATTAATTTTAAAGAGTTCCTCTCTAAAACTATCTTCCGATTCTTTTTTGTAGATATTGAGAATACGGTCCATCGAACCTGTTTGTGCTAATAATTGTTGGATTTGACGCTCTCCAATGGATCGTACTTCTTCATCAGAGACCAAGATACTGTCTTGAACTGCCTGATGCGCATAGAGTCGATCTTCCATTAATTTTCCAATCAATTGACAACGTGAGATGTCATTCATCGATACTCCTTGACTCTTAAGGTCAATCAGGGTTTTTTCGATGTCGGATTCCAAAATCACATAATCTCCAACTACTGCTGCTACACCATCGATTTTAATTCGTTCTTGTTGACTGTATCCCCAGTTAAAACTGAGTAGTACACCAAAGAGAATGGTCCAAATCGCTTTCTTATTCATATATTTCAAATTCATTTTTCTTAATTGCTTCATCGATTATATCACTTTCAAGTGATCTCAAAAACGCCTGCTTTCTCCTATTGAGTAAAACGGTTCTAATATTTTGTTCAATATAAGAGATTGCAGCTGCTTCATTA
>DAIRFL010000059.1:0-9321 GCA_036795105.1 Flavobacteriaceae bacterium
CTTTTGCAACTGTTAAACTAGCTGTAACTGTAGCTGAATTGTAATTCGAATCAGCCGCTTGTGAAGCGGTGATAACTGCTGAACCTGCTCCTACTATTGTTACTGTTGTTCCACTTATGGTGGCTACTGAAGTATCACTCGAACTATAGGTAATAGCTCCAGTACTTGA
Source organism: Flavobacteriaceae bacterium (assembly GCA_036795105.1). GTDB lineage: Bacteria > Bacteroidota > Bacteroidia > Flavobacteriales > Flavobacteriaceae > MAG-120531. The sequence goes on from DAIRFL010000059.1 coordinate 170, forward strand.
GCTAGTTGCGCTGATACTAAAATCAGTATCATTGAAAGTTTTATTTATAGCTGATAACCCACTTAAAACTGTATTGTCTTTTGCAACTGTTAAACTAGCTGTTTGTGTCGCTGAATTGTAATTAGCGTCTGCTGCTTGTGAAGCGGTGATGACTGCTGAACCTGCACCAACTATAGTTACTGTAGTTCCACTAATAGTTGCCACATTGGTATCACTCGAACTATAAATAATAGCTCCTGTACTTGAACTTGTTGCACTGATACTAAAGTCAGTATCATTATAAGTTTTTGTGATTGAATTCAATCCACTTAAAACAGGAGTAGCTTTAGCAATAGAAATCGTAAAAGTTGATGTAGAACTTTGATAATTGGCTGTTTCTGATTGAGTGGCTGTGATAACAACAGAGCCTGCTCCTTGAATTGAGGCTGTATTATTTACTATTGAAATAATACTCGTATCTACACTAGTATAAGATAAAGTTTGTTCATCGTATAACATACCTACTCTCATAGAAATATGACCATACCATGTCAATGGAATCAATTTAATGTATCTCGCTTGTATTGGAGTATCAAAAACAATATTCACTTTAGAAGAACGATCTGTATTTAATGCTACATTCTCCTCAATAGTAGTCCAGTTAGATCCATCATTACTATATTGAACCATTGCAGAAGTTACCCATTGATCAGCATTGTACCTTCCTTGAGTTTGAATTCCATAGATCCATCGTTGCTCAGGGAGTCCAATAGTAAGATATTGATTAGTATCATTAGTTAAAGCAGACCAAGCCTGTGGAGAATCAATCCACGGTGTAAAGTGATATCCATCAACATGACCAGTACCACTTATATAATTATCTGCATCCGCATAAAAAGAATCATTTGCCCATACAGAAGAGGAACTCCAATACGCAGCAGATGGATTTGTTGAAGGTGAATAAATCGGAGTCGATGATGTAATTTTCAACTTAAAGTCAGCATCTCCATAGGTTTTATTAATATCATCAAAAACTAAAGATACCCCCTCATCTTTTGCAACAGTTATGGTTGAAGTAGCTGTTGCTGAATTATAATTTGAATCAGCTGCTTGTGAAGCTGTAATGACTATAGAACCAGCACCAACAATTGTCACTGTAGTTCCACTAATAGTAGCCACATCAGTATCACTTGAACTATAGGTGATCGCTCCTGTACTCGAACTCGTTGAACTTAAATCAAAGTTAGCATCATTATAAGTCTTGGTGTAATTTGACATTGTTAGGTAAGGGTCATCCTTACTCACAATGAGACTTGCCGTTAGAGTTGCTGAATTGTAGTTTGTAGTTTCAGAATAGTTTGCTGTAATAGTTGTTGATCCAGCTCCAACAATTGTTACTGTTGTTCCACTGATGGTTGCCACATTATCATCACTAGAACTATAAGTAAGTGTTCCAGAATTACTCGCACTAGCACTTAGATCAAAATCAGCATCGTTATAAGTCTTAGTTATATTTGATAATCCTGATATTGTCACATCATCTTTTGCTACTGTCAAAGTAGCTGTTGCAGTAGCAGCATTGTAATTAGTAGTCTCCGTCTGTGTTGCAGTTATTACAGCATTACCAGCTCCTATTATAGTCAATGTCGACCCACTAATTGTTGCAATATTAGAATCACTTGAACTATAGGTTATTGTCCCTGTACTACTAGATGTAGCAGATAGTGTAATTTGTGGGTCATTGTAAGTGCCTGTTAGATTACTTAAAGAGAGGTTGGAGTCAATTCTACCACTAATTTGACCAATTTCATTTGAATCCAAAGCCTTACTATAGACTTCGAATTTATGGTATTTACCATACCAGTTTCCTGAATTATAACCTTCAAAAGTATGACAACATCCAGAATTGTATTGACCTAAGAAGAAATAATTATTGGATCCACTCGCTGAATATGTAATGTTTGATTGTGAACCTACCAATACTCCATCTACATACAATTTTTGAGTCTGTGTTGCATTATCAAAAATCAACATGATTAAATACTTGGTACCAGTGCTGTAATTAGAATATTTTAAATCTGAATTACTATATACTTCACCATAGAAATTATTGTTTGCTGATGCAATTGGAGGCATGTTCCAACCCGCACCTGCTGAATTATTAGTATTAGACATCTCAACAATATTACCACTACTACCAAGAGGAGTCACCTCAGCAACGATTGTAAAGGATTGATTTGAGGTACCAGTATAGGGTATTTGAGGAGTCGCTATATAGGTTGAATTATCAGCCTGAATCGTCATCGCTTCATTGGCAAAACTGTAATTACCATTTAATGTTGCATTTCTACTGCTATTACCAGAAATATCAGTTACTGTTGTTCCACTTCCACCATAGGAATCCGTATTTGAGAAATCATAACTCACTTCTAAAGCATCAGGTTGAACACGTATTCTTCCAGAAACATTTGAAGTAGTTGAATTCGTTCTAGTGACCACCACATAGTAATACAAATCACCTTCAGTACTTGTATTTGGTGTATAAGAAGCAGAAGTTGCTCCACTAATTAAATTTCCTCCAGTGTTTGAGGCTGTTTCACTTTTATACCACTGATAAGAAACTCCTGAGGTACTTTCAGTTGCTACACTTAGTGATGGAGCTGTTGCATTAGGTTGTAAATATTGATTTGAGGTACTTGGATGACTTGTGATAGTTGGAGCCAAACTTGGATTTACCGTCAAAACAAAACTCGAGCTGGCTGAATTATAATTAGAAGTCGATGCTTGACTGATATCAATCGTCGTTGATCCAGAGCCCGAAATAGTCAATAAAGATCCACTAACAGTTGCAATCGATGCATCATTTGAAGTGTAAGTGATTGCCCCATCACTTGTTGAACTAATCGTTAAGCTAAATGGAGAATCTCCATAAGTCTTTGTTAGATCAGCTGCAGAAATAACAGGTGTTGCTTTATTAATGGTAAGCACCAACTCTTTTGAATCTGAATTGTAATTCGTATCTGAAGCTTGAGTTGCAGTAATCGTCACAGTTCCTGCCCCTACTACTGTAACGGTAGAACCTGATATACTAGCAACATCTGTATCTGAAGATGCGTAAGTGACACTTCCTCCACTATTAGAACTAGCTGAAATTGTGAAATCTGAATCACCAACAGTTTTTGTAAGAGTATTCGTTTGTTTATATACCTTAACTAATCCTGAATTTGAAGCATTATCATCATTATAAAGTGTTCCAGCAACAAAAATATCACCATCTGATGAACTGTCTAAAGCTGCTCCAAAAAAGTCATTGGCCACATCTCCATATATAGTACTACCTTCTTGAGTCCATCCTGAATCATAAACATATTTTTTAACACTTCCGTAATCACTTGTATGACCTTTAAGTTCAGAAACGATTAATTCAGAGCCATCATTGGATAGAGAAACTTGTTTACCCATCTGATCACCAGTTAATCCAATTAAATTTGATCCTAATTGTTGCCAAATACTATTACTGTACTCATAAACTCTTACAAGCCCCCTATAACTACTATAGTGTGTTGCTCCAATTGCTACTTTAGTTCCATTACCAGATAAGGATACCGAGGCTCCAGCTAAACTATCTGATGAAGCACCTTCAATATCACTTCCTAGTTGTGACCAAGTAGCTTGATCATAGTGATAAACACCTACCTTTCCTGAATCAGTACCGTTGACATCACTAGTCCAAGAGCCAACAGCTAAAGTATTTCCATCGGTTGATAAATCGATTGAATATCCAAAATAATCTGCATTTGTTGTCCCTGATAATGTTCCAATTGTTGACCAATCTGAATTCACATATCGCAGAACTTTTACGGAGCCAGGATTGCTTGAATCAAGTGTATAAGAATAAGCTAAAGTTAAACCATCTGACGACAAGGAAACCTGCCACCCAATTTTTTCATAAGAAGCACTCCCATTGATTACAGATCCCAATAAACTCCATGATGAATCAGCGTATTGATATACTTTAATTTGGCCACTACTACTAGAATGAGTAATAGATCCAAATGCCAATATAGTTCCATCAGATGAAAGCGCTATTGATTTTCCAAGTTGATCACTTGCAGCATCACCTTCAAAGGAACCAATTAAGTTCCAAGAATCATTACTATTTTGGTACACTCGTACAATTCCCGTATCTGTTCCAGCAGTTCCATCGAAGTAGGGAGCTCCAACAGCAATAATACTTCCATCTGAGGACATTACTGCCTTTTCTCCAAAACGTTCAGAAGTAGCTCCTTTGAGAGTTGAACCTACTTGGGTGAAATCTTTAGTGACTATGGATGAATCAAACTCAAGATTAGGAGTTAATTTGTTAACAGTTAAAGTAGCTGTAGTTGTTGATGAATTATAATTAGAATCAGATGCTTGTGAAGCAGTAATGATGGCTGTTCCAGCACCCACAACGGACACAGTAGTCCCTGAAATAGTCGCCACATTGGTATTGGATGATGAATAGGTAATAGCTACTGAACTACTTGAACTAGCCGATACATTAAAATCCATATCATTATAGGAATACACCATATCTGACAAACCTGTCAAGACAGGATCATCTTTAACAACTGTTATAGATGCCGTAACAGTAGCTGCTAAATAATTAGCATCTGAAGCTTGATTTACTGTTATCACAGAACTTCCTACTCCAACAATAGTCAATGTGTCTCCGCTAATCGTCGCTACTGATGTATTACTCGAAGAATAGCTAATAGTACCAGAACTATTAGTACTAGCATTTAAAGTAATATCCGCATCGTTATAGGTTTTGTTAAGATTCGCTAAACTGATGGTGGGACTAATTTTATTTACAGTAATGGTATAAGAGGTTGTCGCTGCATTAAAATTCGTTGTTGCAGCTTGACTTGCTGTAATAACAGCTGTACCTGCTCCATTAACTTGATGAGTCGCTGTATACTTCGTACCTGAATTACTCACAGAAGCAATAGAAACAGCATCCGTATCAGAACTACTAAAACTAATTACACCATCACTAGCTGTTTGTGCTATTTTAACAAAATCACTATCCCCATAGTTCTTTGTTTCATCATCAAGTGTCCCTCCTTGAGGTACGTATTTTACTTTTACATACAAACGTTTTGCAGTTCCACTACAAGGATCTCCAAACACCGCGTTCTTAGCTAAAATAGTAAATGAACTATTTCCAATAGCCAAGTCCTCAACTTTAGACACACTATTTGTTGCATGACAAGAACCAATACTATAATCACCTGCTGAACCTGTGGGTGTACCGTAGGAAGCGAACACTACTTCTGTGATGAGCTCACCATTGGGAGTACTGAGACTGATGGAACCATTTTCATTGGTCTCTCCATAAAGAAAGGCTTCCGTTAAGGGTTCAAAAACGGGAGTGGCTTTGATAACAGAAACAGAAAGTGTAACTGTTCCTGCTTTATAATGAGTTGTAGCAACATGGGTCAAGGTAATTGTTGAAGAACCTACATTCTGAAACTCAATAGTATTTTGTCTATAAATGTCACTTCCCGAAGTCGCAATAGTAGCCGCATTTGTATTTGATGAACTCGCAACTAAATTGTAGATTTTTTGTTCATCATTACCTAAATTGATTTGATCGGTTCCAATAACAATATCATTATCACCATAAGTAGCAGTAACACTGGTGACCGTATAACTAGGGGTTCTTTTCTCAACAGTTAAAGTTGCAGTTACCGTATAACTATTATAAATAGCATCCGAAGCTTGTGTTGCTGTTAGTACAGTTGAACCCACTTCTACAACAGTTACAGTTGCTCCACTCACTGTTGCCACGGAAGTATTAGAGGAACTATAAGTAAAGGAACCTGAACTATTAGATGTAGGGTTTAAATTAAAATTGGCATCTAAGTATGCTTTTGTGATATCAGAAAAAGATATCGTAGGGTCTTTTTTTACAAAACTCAAGGTGCTGGTCACTGTATCTAATCCAGATGCTGTAAACTGTAATACAACATCCTCTGTTCCTTGAATTTTAATAGCATCAAAACTAGCTAAACCAGATGTATTTGTGGTAGCGGTCACTTGACCGGTCATCGTCGCTGATCCAGAAAGAATGGATGCTGAAATCAAGAATCCTTCTTGATTCACATTAGCTCCATCATCATCTTTGATTTGAACTGTAATCGTTGGTGATACCGTTACATCATATTGATACTGACTTGCATCTTGAGTGATGCTTAAACCAGAAGAAATAGAAAAAGTCGGTTGATAATAAGCTACAAAAGCAGGATCAGAATCACCTGAAGCTAGATGGACTACGACCTTATCAACGGAAGAATAATTCGAAGTAGTCACCCCTAAATCACTTAAACGAATGGCTTTGGATTGGATTGGTAAATGTCCTTGACCAGTTGCCTCTCCATTAACTCTAAAACGATCTGATTCATAATTTCCTAAAGTGTTTTCATTTGAAAAGATTACGGTAATTGTAGAAGTGCCCGATAATTGATTTCCATTCGAATCAACTACATAAACATAATCCCTTGTATTAGTTGCTGGAAATGCAATTGTTGTAATTACAATATCTGGAATATCATCATTGATATAATTTGGATCAATAGAGTTAATTGAAAATTCTAAAGGTTCATTTGATGGGATATTTGCTAGCCCTCTCATCCCGAGACCTTGCTCTCCTTCTGTTAAATAAGATGCTATATCTGCATAACTTGGATTGGTAACATTTATTCCTAAGGTGTTTTCGTAATACGATTTATTAGTTGCGGTATTTTGACCATCCAGATAACCAGGAAATGTCTGAAACAAAGTTGTGTTACCGGCAGCATATTGAATTTGATTAATCGGTAATGCCTTATAGTTTGCAGGAGTAAAAGTTATTCCATTTGAGGTTAAAGCCGCATCATCCACCCCTGTAGAATACGTTACTCCATTATACTCAAACCCAATCATATTGTGATCAACTACTCCAAGTTTAGTTTCAGTTGAAGTAAGATCCCAGAATCCATTTAAATCGGTATATAAGTCGGTTACTTCAGATTTTGCAGTTGTCAAAGTAGCTGTAGCAGTATTACTTGTATAAGTATTGTTTGCAGCAACTGATGCTGTAATAATTGTTGTCCCAGGACCTACATAAGTAATAGATCCAGTAGAACTATCGATGGTTGCAGCTGAAGTATTTGAAGAGGAATAAGTAATCGCTCCCGTACTTGAACTTGTAGCTGTTGCAACAACATTTAAATCACCTTCATAAAAAGTAGATTTCGATAAACTTATAGTAGTGGTAGGAGTATTCGATTTTCTAAAAAGAACATATTTTCCAGCTGATAATGAAGAGACATCACTACTCGAATCTCTATTGTAAATTACATTTGAAGAACTTACAAGATCCGTTAAGCCAGTACTCGATGTATCCGATCCACTATACATTTTAACAGATCCTCCTGAACCGACAGTAAGGGTCGGCGTTCCAGATATAATAATATTTCCGTCCCCAACTGTTCCTGCTGATTCATCTGAATCTGCCATAATTACAATCGCATCGCTTGAAGTACTCGTTGTAATAACGTCTTCACTTATTGTTAAATTACCCGATAGGGTTCTGATATCAACTTCTCCAGTTGAATAAATCCCCGTTGGATTTACAGATCCAATTTCTAAACCTCCTGCTGAATCAACAATGGATACATTTCCAAGTTTATTTGAGGATTCTCCACCTGCAAGTGTTGCTATTTGGTTGGAAGAATTGGTGAGTGTAAAGTCTGCTCCTCCATACAAGGCTAAACTACTTGTATTTATCGCTGCTGTTTGACTTACTGAACCTGTTCCATGTAATGAAATCGTTGAATTTGTTGCTGTAATGGTATTACTAATACTTATATCACCACCATATACAGTTATAGGCCCGTTGATAGTTACTGATTTATTTACATTAACTGTGGAGGTGTTTGTAGAAGACCCAACAGTTAAACCACTTATCTCTTGTCCATTTGAATTGTAGTTGTATCTCGATATTAATGCATATCCTTCTAAGAAGGAGGAACTCGTTGGAAGTAATGTTAGTGATCCAGCTGTATTAATCGTGGCATTATTTCCATTACCATTGTAGTGATAATTCGATTTTAAAACGATATTGGCTGTAGAAGAAGTAACACTCGATGATGCTTTACTTCCCAAGGTTGTAGTGTCTAAATCTAAATATCCATATAATCCATCATCTGAAAGATTACCGGTGACTGTTATGGTACCACTTCTTGAGAGAATAGAACTACCAGATTTTAAATGTATCGCCCAAGTTCTATTCGAACTGTTATATCCTGTAAGTTGAATACCTCCATTTTCTCCAAGTGATTGGATAGAAGTTACACCTTCGAAATTAATCCCTCTACCTTGATAAGCTGTATTAGCATCACCAATCATTTGAATGGCCGAAGAAGTGGTATTCGATGAAATGAAGGTATAGGTGTTTGCAGCATTACCTTCAATAGCATGTGCTCCAGCATCTGATGTATGAGTATACAGGTTAATCCCATGTAAGAACAATGTTCCAGAACCACTATTCATACTCACAGTGGCATTTCTAAAGAGAATACCATGTGCTCTCCAAGAAGTAGTAGTTGTAGATGCTAATGATTTACCTCTTAAAGTAATATTTCCTCCACTAGAATTAAAATTGATGTTTGTAGATAGGTCAATTCCAATATACGATGAGCCAGAACTGTTTGCTTGAGCAAATCCACTTCCATTTACGTCACCACCTGCTAAAGTTATATTCCCTCCATTTGAATTAATTTCAAGTGCTCCTCCAAAAAAGATTTGTCCACCTCCACTTCCATCTCTGTCGGAAGACAAAAGAACATTTCCACCAGTTATTGTAGAGGTCCCTGTTGTAATAGTAATAGCAGATGAGTTTGTTATATCATTAGAGGCTAATAATTTGATATCAGAATTTGCTGCTGATGATGTTAAATTAGCAGATGGGGTAATATCTCCCCCATAGACTGTAATAGGACCTGCTGCTGTAATGGAGTCTACAATGGAAACATCAGCCGTATTACTAGCAGTTCCTAGAGTTACATTATTAAAGGTGGATCCAAGACTAGTCAAATCAAAAGTTAAGGTGGATTCAAAACTCGTGTCAATTGGAGTTACTTCTA
>DAIRFL010000304.1:0-1460 GCA_036795105.1 Flavobacteriaceae bacterium
ATCTTTCAAGCTTGTAATCGAACCTAAACCTCTTACAAAATATTCAGCTCGATTAATTTCGATGGTTTGAGCTCCAATATCTTTATTAGAAGCCTTAATCGCTTGAGTTATTTGAGCTAATGAAATATCGTATTGTTCTAATTTTTTAGGATCGACATCTACTTGGTATTCTCTGATGTGACCTCCGATGGAGGAAACTTCAGAAACTCCCTGGGCTGATGCTAGGGCGTACTTAACGTAAAAATCTTGAACAGAGCGTAGCTCGTCTAAATCCCATCCACCTGTAGGATTTCCATCGGGATCTCTTCCTTCGATAGTATACCAAAACAGTTGGCCTAGTGCAGTTGCATCGGGCCCTAAACTCGGTTGAACGCCTTGTGGTAACAAGCCCTGAGGTAATGCATTGAGTTTTTCAAGTATTCGAGAACGAGACCAATAAAATTCAATACCCTCTTCAAAAATGATATAGATACTCGAGAATCCGAACATAGAAGACGAGCGAATGGTTTTCACACCAGGAATTCCAAGAAGGGTAGTGGTTAGGGGATAGGTGATCTGATCTTCGATATCTTGTGGAGATCTTCCTTCCCATTTACTATAGACTATTTGTTGATTTTCTCCTAAATCGGGTATAGCATCTACAGGTACTGGATCCTGTGTGATTAATTTGCTATCCCAATTAAAAGGAGCATGAGTCATTCCCCATCCTAGAGTTAACACTAGGAGGACAAAAACTATGAATTTATTTTCTATTAGATATTTGATGCTTTTATTGAGCATGGCATTGAATTTAACCGTTTACAATTTGTTGAAAATGCAGAATGCTAGGACTGAATACAGCCTAGTAGTGGTTAAATCAAATAAGGTAGACTTCAAAGATCTTATAGAGATCGGAATCTTTAAAGGGAGGAGAGTGGTTGTTGACAGAAGAAGATTGATCCTGATCGATTAAAATCAAATCAGCATTCAAAATCTTATTTATAGGACCAATAAAAACAAAAGTATCAATCGACTGTTGTTTTTCTAATACAATAGAAGTGTCACTGTTTAAATTGACAGTGTCATTGACACAACAAGATTTCTTTGACACTATAGGTGTATCGCTTTTTGGGGTGTGATGGTGCATTCCACAACCTTCAGCTTCTTTGTAAAAAGCAGCATCAGTTACAGCGCCTCCACATAGGTGAAAACTCATAGCAGTTGCCGTTGTTGAACTAATAATCAACAATGCAAATACAAAAGCTCCAATTTGTTTATAAGCGTTTTTCACATGGTAAAATTACAAAAAAAATAAAATAAGGAGATTTTGAATGTATAAATGATTGTTAAAATGGTTTAATGACTTATGTCATAATGTTTTGCATTTTAACGAATATAAATTTTTTTTAAAAAATGAATTCATATATTTGTTCACTAATTATTGACTGCATTTTAATTATTTAACATTTTGAAATGCAACA
>DAIRFL010000060.1:0-9281 GCA_036795105.1 Flavobacteriaceae bacterium
ATTCATATATTATTCTTTGTTAATCTCTTAAGAATCATTTAGTTTGCGACACCAAACAAACTAGGTGTTTCTAGGCACGACTATGTATTATGATTAAAAAAATCAAGAAAATTAAGCTGAGTTTTTGGCAGATCTTAAACATGAATGTTGGATTCTTTGGAATCCAATACAGTTTTGGATTGCAACAATCCGCAGTAAATCCCATCTACGATTTCTTAGGAGCAGCTCCAGATGAAATTCCACTTTTAAATTTAGCTGGTCCAGTCACAGGCCTAGTAGTACAACCCATTATCGGTGTGCTCAGTGACAAAACTTGGCATCCTCGTTTTGGAAGAAGAACCCCCTATTTCTTTATCGGAGCCTTGCTCTGTAGTGTAGCCCTCTTGTTATATCCATTTAGTAGTTCTCTTTGGATGGCTGCAGGGCTCTTATGGATCTTAGATGCTGGTAACAACACTGCTATGGAACCTTACAGAGCATTTATAGCAGATACTTTAGATGATGAACAACGTCCATTAGGGTTTCAAATGCAGAGTTTCTTTACGGGATTTGGTCAAACTTTAGCGAATTTATCTCTCTTTATTTTTCCGATGATTTTCATTGGAAAAACAGGATCCTTACCTACTTGGGTGTACGCCTCCTTCTTTTTAGGGGCTGTTTGTTCCATTGGTTCCATCCTGTGGAGTATAAAATCCACCAAGGAAATTCCTCCAACCGAAGAAGAATTAGCCAAGATGAGAGCTGAGAAAAAATCAGTGATTACTCCATTTGTGGAAATTGCTTCTGCGATAAAAGACATGCCTAAGGTGATGTGGAAACTTGCTCTTGTCTATCTCTTTCAGTGGTATGCCTTGTTCTGTTATTGGCAGAATTCTTCTAAGAGTATTGCCTTGTCGGTTTGGAATGCAACTCCGATGGGAGATCCTGAGAACTATGAAAAAGCGGTGAGTTGGACCGGGCTTGTGAACGGCTGGTACAATATTGTCACCTTCTTAACGGCCTTTTTACTAGTAGGTTTTGCTAAGAAATACTCCGCTAGAAATGTACATGCAATCTGTTTACTTTTAGCTGCTGTTGGGTTCTTAGCATTCCCTCATATTGAAAACAAAAACCTCCTCTTCTTTGCCATTACAGGGTTTGGAGTGGGCTGGGCTTCCATGATGGGAATCCCTTATTTAATGGTTGTATCAGATATCCCAAAAGAACGATACGGAGTGTATATGGGGATTATCAATATGATGATTGTATTGCCGATGATTTTCCAGAACCTATCTTTTGGATACGTAATTAAAAACTTCTTGGACAATGATCCAAGACAAGCGATCACTTTTGCAGGTGTAGCCTTATTAATTGCTGCTGGAATTACCATGACTATTAAAAACAAAAAAGTAGACCCTGATGTTCAAATTGCGAGTAGTGGACATTAACCAATAAATTACATGAAACAAACTATAGACATAATTTGTATTGGTGAAGTACTGATTGACTTCATCGGACACCAATCTGGTGTTATGATCAATGAAACAAAAGACTACCATCGCTATTTAGGAGGGTCACCTACAAATGTAGCCATGAACTGTTCGCGATTAGATCTCAAAGCTAAACTAATTGCCTGTGTTGGAAACGATGGATTTGGGAGTTATATAGACAAACGCTTAGAGGAAGTGGGTGTTGATTACAGTAGTGTAGCGCATTTAAAGAATTACGCCACTTCAGTAATTTTTGTTTCTAGAACTGATGGCACTCCCGACTTTATCCCCTATAGAGAAGCAGATTGTCAAATCAGTGAAGATCAGCTCTCAAAAGAAGATTTACAAAACGCAAAGATTTACCATACCACCTGTTTTGCGCTCAGTAAAGAACCGGCTAGAACAACGATTCTAAACAAAGCTAAAGAAGCGTATGAACAGGGTTGTAAACTCAGTATTGACCTCAACTATGCCGATAAAATATGGGGCAATAAGAAAGATGAAGCATTTGAGGTCATTAAAACTTATTGTTCTTACAATCCCCTAATTAAAGTTAGTGAAGACGATGTACTTAGACTCTTTGGAAAACACTTAACTCCCTCAGAAATCTTTGAGTATTTTCACAAAGCTGGTGCAGATATCGTTTGTTTAACATTGGGGTCCAAAGGAGTAAAGCTCTCTCAAAAGGGTGAAGCACTCATAGAGCTTCCAGCAATTAAACTCGAAAAAGTAGTGGACGCTACAGGAGCGGGAGACGCTTTTTGGTCTGGTTTCTTGTACGCCTATATCAAGGAAAAACCAATTGAAGAATGCTTGACGATTGCTCTTAAATTAGCTGCATTAAAGCTTCAAAACATCGGTAGATTACCTAACAATATTAACGTAATTTCACAGCTACTCTAATATGAGCCAAACAGATGATCATAAAATGAGTGGAGTGATGCTCAATGCATACCCAGACAGTATGGGTGGAAGCCTTTCTGAGCTTATTAAGCTGTTACAACTTCCCGAATTCAAGGATTGTTTTTCGCTCTTTTACGCATTGCCTACTTTCTTTAATTCTGATTTAGACAGAGGGTTCTCTATCATCGACTACGACCTCAACAAAGACCTAGTCTCTTTTGAAGATTTAGAAAATCTCAAGAGTTTAAATATCGAATTGAAATTTGATATCGTACTCAATCACCTCTCAGTTGCCTCTCCTCAATTCAAAGATCTACTCGAATTTGGAAATGAGTCACAATACAAAGACTTTTTTATCAATTGGAATGAATTCTGGGAAGGGTATGGCAATTTAAATAAAGATGGAATTTTAATCCCTGAAGAACAGTATTTGTCTAAACTCTTTATGAGAAAATCAGGGCTTCCTATCCTCGAAGTGGAATTTCCAGATGGCAGCAAACAACCCTATTGGAATACCTTTTACCAAAAAATAAATATTGATGATAATGGCAATAAGAGCTATTTGGGACAGATGGATGTCAACGCTAAATCACAGCTCGTTTGGGATTTTTACGATCAAACACTTAAAAAACTAAGTGAATACGGTTGTAAAATTCTAAGATTAGATGCTTTTGCTTATTTGCACAAAGAGGTTGGACTGTCAAACTTTTTTAACGAACCAGGAACCTGGGATCATTTACAGCGAATCAGATCTTTAGCAGATCAATACCAACTGAATCTCCTTCCTGAAATTCACGCAGAATACGGACAGGGCTTACACAAAGAAGTTGCCGATAAGGATTATACTATTTACGATTTCTTTTTACCTGGCCTCTGTATTCACACTCTTGAAACTAAATCGTCTGCTGCTTTAAAAAAATGGATCTCAGAAATTCAAGAAGAAGGATATCAAACCGTAAATATGTTAGGTTGTCACGATGGAATTCCTGTGTTAGATTTAAAAGGCTTACTCAGTGATGAGCAGATTCAAAATATAATGGATACCATCTTAGATCGCGGTGGTATGGTTAAAAACCTCTACGATGCCGATGGAAATAAAATCTCCTACTATCAGATTAATGCCACTTATTATTCGGCCTTAGGAGAGAATGATCAAAAGATGTTACTGGCAAGAGCCATCCAACTCTTTACCCCTGGTATTCCACAAATATGGTATCTCGATCTCTTTGGTGGAACGAATGACTACAAAGCTGTTGAAGAAGGTGGAAGTGGAGCTCATAAAGAGATCAACAGGACTAATCTTACATCAGAACAAATGAAGGATCGTTTAAAAAGCGAACTCGTTTCAAAACAACTAGAACTGATTCAACTTCGCAATACTTCAACTGCATTTTCAGGGGGAATGACCCTTGTTGAATCTCAGGATCATATGTTACATATAAAGTGGAACATTAAGGGCGAACAATTGGAGCTCATTGCCAATTTAGATGATTGTAGATTTATAATTAATCACACTTTAGGTAAAAAGAGAACTAGTTTTTCTTATTAGTGAGTTTAATTTGAGTCTGGATGTGTTCCTGGACTGTAATCCTGTGGAGCGATGAGTGACTGTAAAATGGTCCCTGCACCACCCCTTTTGTTATAGATAATCCATTGGTTAGAATCAAATACTGCTGAGGCAGTATTTATATGGTTTTTTCTAACTGCCTTACCATCCTCAAAATCGTGAGAGGTTCCCGTTCCGTCCTCTCCAATCACACCAAAACTATCGATAATTTCTCCGAAGGGATCAATCAGAAATGACTGATCATCACCATTTGATCCAGCAACCGAAGAAGTTGAAGCATGTAGGTCTGCTTCAAATCCATAAACCGATTTAAATGTTTCTGCATTGGATGCAATCACTAGGGTTTTTTGTGGTTCTATGATTAGATCGTCCAATGCAATACTATAACCAGGCTCTGTATTGGAATTGGTATAGCGAACCAAGCTCCAACCATTGAGAGAAATGGATTCCTGAGAACTGTTGTAGAGCTCTATAAATCGTGCCTTAGTATTGTTCGAGGGATCTGCCCACTCAGAAATAAACACCCTGTTCGAACTCACAAACAATGGAGGTGGTTCACATACTTCTAAATTAAAATTTAAATCATTTAAGGAAGCTATTTCAAGATAGCTCTGAGCGCTGTTTTGTTTTAAAACAGCCTGAATACTTCCCATTTTTAGAGGAATGGTCTCCGCTGCAAATGAGGCGTAATTTGAGGTTTTTAGACCAATGCTATCCGCATTGCAATCCATGAGCATTCGAAAGGTATCATCCTCTTCGTTTGAAAACTTCAGCAGTGAATCCAAGTCTTTAAAACGAATGGAATCCAATTGAATAAAGCTGTATAAGCTGAGGTTTGAAATCTCTTCAATGCTAGTTCTTATCGGTATTAGAGTATTGGAATCACATACCCTACTTAAATGTTCTTTCAGTGTGTTAGAAGGAATTCTACCGAGGATGATAGAACCAAAAGAAGGGAGGGCTTCTCCTATGGTAAAGCTGTTGTTTTTAAATTGAATATAAAACCCTTGAAGGTTTAATCGAATTTTACTTCCTCTTGGGTAGATGGTTTCAATGTGATTTGCATCGGTGAGTATACGCATCCCAATTGAAGGGAATTCACTGCTATTTTGAATGATCATTTCCCCGTAAAACTGACCTTGTGAACTAGAAGAAATAACATAGCCCTCAATTGAAAGCCTCTCTCTAATTTGTATGGGATTGGTGTGTTGATAGTTTTCTAAAACGAGATTCCAATCCAGTAGTTGAGAGGACTCACAATCACTATTGAAATCTTCGAATTCAGATGGTATACAACTAATGAGTAGTATGACAAATAAACTAATGATATAATTGATTGGTATCTTCACGGCAGTGCTATTGTTAAATTCAAAAAGAACCGTCTAGAAGAGCTCCACCAGTACTTTGTTGGAAACAAGGGAGTCGTAGATCGTTGATCTCTTAGGAAGTCTTCATAGTTTCCAAAACGGGATGACTCATATCCTCCAGATTTAAAATCAGTTCCCAATAAATTGTCGATACTTAAAAAAATAGAAGTATATCGCCCTTTCTTTAAATAGGATTTACCAAAGACTAAGTTGGTGATATAATATCCTTGTAATTGTTCTTGTGTTTTGATGAGTTCAAGCTCATCAGGCAGCAATTCAACGGCTGTTAAATGTTCCTTGTTGAGCAAAAAACTATTCGTAAAACGAATTGGGGATACTCCTATATAGTTCTCTTCAATTCGATTAAAACTAAGTGAACTAAACCAATAGTTGGGGTCTCTGTAACTAATGGATAATGAAAAAGCCTTTGAGGGGCCAGCCCCTAATCGATAATCCTTTAGATTAGAGCTTCCTAAATCCAATCGGTTATTCTCTATTTCAATTCCTTCTAAACCTACCTCTTGTGTTAGTTCTAATTGAAGATGAGGATTGTTTATATAGCTGTAATCTCCTATAGAAAAAGCACCTTCTAAGTCTACAACAGGAGAGATTTTAAAATTAAAACTCCCTTCAATCCCTTTGTGAGAGGTTGAATTATCGCTTAGTATTTCTTGAACAAAAACCGATCCAAAGGAACTGTGTACATAATAAGGTCTGTGAGTGCTTATTCGATCAAATCGATAACTATAGGCAGAAATTCTCCCTTGAAATCTTCTCCATCGCATTACATAACTCAATTCCTTCATCTTAGAATATTTATACTTAGAAGTGCTGGAAAGCGTTCTATTATTTTCTCTTGCATTGATGAAAAACTCATCAATACTCACTGGTCTTTTGTGATTACTCCAATAAGCTTCTAGGTAATTTCTAGCGTCAAAAGCGTAACGAATATTCAATGAGCGTTGGGTCCCTTTAAAGTTCTGATTTACAATTCTCGGGGTGTGTTCAAAGCGTTGATTGATGAATTCCCGATCTCGATCATAGTCTAAATCTTCCAACTCAAATCCTAGAGACAGTTTCCACCTATTGGATTGATAGTTTAAAAAAGCTTGCGATTTAAACTGTCTTGCGCGAGTGTTATAAGCGTATTGAATCGTGTCTTTTTCCTCTTTTAACAATGGACCATCGATGTCGTTAATTGTTTTGTCAAAAGGGTTTCGATCCAACAGATAGGTGCCCCCCATCAAATCTTCAGCCCTAGCGTAGTTTGAATAATATTCACTCTTGGAAGCAAGAGAAACAGCTAGCTTAAAATTTGCTGCTAATTGCTTTTGAATATCCAATACCGTTGCCCAGCGCTTATTAACTTCAATATCACCAATCAATGCATAGTGAACTCTATCTGGATGAAGTTCGTTAGCTGTGTAAAATTCATTCCAGTTAAGTTGTGGTTGATTCAACAGTGAGTATTTAGCGGACTGAGAAGCGTAAAAATTAGCTCCTAAGAAACTGTTGATATAGTAAGAGGGAAGCTTTTTGTAATATATAGGATTTGGACTTTCAGCAGTGTCGTAATACAAACGATTTCGCTTGTCAGATCCACTTTGGGCCATGATAGACCATTTTAAATCAGTTCTAGGGGTGTTTAATTGATGGGTTAAAAGGAGTGTTTTATAATAATGAGTGTTCGTCTTTGCAGATCGAATAGCTGTTCCCATAAATCCCCAATTTGGATTGTAATCCCTACCTAGTAAATTGACAACTTCCTTAGAAAGCGCAGAAGATTTTGCGTTTTCGCGATAGGTCCTAAAATAATGTAGACTCGTTAGTTGTTGCTGATTCCACTGCTTGGCAATATGAGCTGTATACGAATACGCCTGGTAAGGGGTCCCCTTTTTATATCCTCTTGAGCCTAATCTAATAGAGCCCCCTAAGCTGTATCTAAATGATTTTGTTGGTTCATTTATAATACTGAGCATCCATCTTCCTCTATAGGATTTATCGCTGATAGAACTACTGATACGATTCCCTTTTCTCATTAAAAAAGGATTGAGATCAATTGAAGTAATTCCGAGTCCTTTTGAAGGTTCAAATGCAGTAGCTTCTAAAGGCTGTGTTTGCTCTTGATTTCTAAAAAAATCATTAAGTCCACCCCACTGTCCCCAAAGAACACTTCCATTAAAGAGCCTATTAAATTCTAATCCGTTAATCAAAACGGTTCTAGAAGAAGATTTGAGTCCCCTCCTATTAAAAAATGAACTCCCCCAATCAAACGCAGCCTTACGATCAAATACATCTCTACCAATACTTAAATACGAACTTTGGGAGTCATCAACTCCATCAAAAAACGACTCTGAGCTCTCATTTAATACAGAGGCGAGACCGTATTCGATTGGATTACTTCTCATAAAGATCGTATCCAAAACAAGGGGGAGTTCACCTAATCTAATTTCTTTTGAAGAATACTCATAAGATTGTTTGTAAAAGTGAAGTTGATAGTTGCCGTTTATCGATAATCGCAAAGTTGCAATTCCTTTATGGTTAGTTTTGACTAGAAGTTTTAAGGAGTCTTCCACAACCACTACCTCAGATAATGGTTTATTATTAAGACTGTCCATAACCACTAGTTCAAGTCGCAGCTTTTTAGTCTCTTGAGCCACTAAACTCAAATTACAAAACAACCATATTACAGCAACTATCCTCTTCATCTCCCTAATTCATATGATAAATGTAAAATCAAAAATTGAATTAAAATGAAGAAGTCGATGAATGACACTTTTATTAAGTTAAGCGTCTATTTGTTAGCAAGTGTTCAGAGTTTAGTGGCTCAAGAACCCATAGAGCTCATAAGTGTTGCTTTTTGGAATGTTGAAAATCTATTTGATACCGTAAATGACAGCTTAGTGATAGATGATGAGCGAACTCCAAAGGGGACTTATCTGTGGACAGAAAAGCGATTTAAGAAGAAGTTACTGAATTTAGCAAGTGTCATTGAACGGATGGATGAACTTCAAAACAAAGTTCCAGATATATTGGGTTTGTGTGAAGTTGAAAATTTAGAAGTAGTTCAAGGACTCCTTCAGACAATCAAGAATAGTCCCTATCAAATAATTCACAAGGACTCACCTGACCGACGGGGAATTGATGTCTGTATGCTTTACAATTCAGAAAAGGTATACATACAAAACTATCATTATCGATCCTTAAAACTTTACGATGAAGAGCAAAGAAGGATCTATACAAGAGACCAACTAGTCGTGGAAGCTCTTATCTCTGGAAGTAAACTCTATTTTATAATTAATCATTGGCCTTCGAGATCTGGAGGAGAACAAAAATCTAAACCATTTAGAATAAAAGCTGCTGAACTCAATCTAAAGCTCATTGATTCTATCAGAAGAAATGATCCCAATGCAGCCCTTATTGGTATGGGAGATTTCAATGACAATCCCGATTCAGATTCCTTTAAAAGGACCTTAAAAACTTCTGATTCTAAATATTTAACTTCAAAAACGAAGCTGTACAATCCCATGGGAGCACTCTATAAAAAAGGAGTAGGTAGTTTAGCCTATAGGGGACAGTGGAATCTATTTGATCAATTTTATGTCACTGATAATTTGAATTGGAACTATCCTATTCAATATTATAAGGCTGTTGTATATAAACCCAAAAGAATGGTTACAAAGTCAGGGAACTATAGGGGTTATCCCAAAAGATCCTACACAGGAACAACCTATTTAGGAGGCTACTCAGATCATTTCCCAATTGTGATGTATTTGTACAAAAAAAGGGAACCCAAATAGATTCCCTTTTAAAATATAGTTGATTTGGTTTAATCTAATTTGTATTTGATTACTAGTTCATGTGAGTTAGCTCTCAGTGCAACTGATGAGGTACGTTGTCCCATCTCATAGCCATAACCGATATCCATACGATCCAATCCTGTAAAGAGAATAAGAGCAGAGATATAGTGGTTGT
>DAIRFL010000061.1:0-9249 GCA_036795105.1 Flavobacteriaceae bacterium
GGTCACATCCAACTTTGGAATTATTACACAAGTGAAGGATTTCAGAAGAAAGTCCATCAGAGATATCGATCATAGAAGTTGGAACCACATCTAAGTCCTTGAGTAATTTGACAATATCAACTCTAGCTTCGGGTTTTAATAAACGCTCTACGATGTATTGATAGGGCTCTAAATCTGGTTGGTTGTTAGGGTTGACTTTAAAGACTTCATTTTCTCGCTGCATGACTTTGAGACCCATATAGGCACCGCCGAGATCCCCGCTGACTACGAGTAGATCAGTAGGTTTTGCTCCAGATCGATAGGTGATATTTTTCTCTTCTGCTACTCCAAGAGCTGTAATGCTGATGATCATTCCTTTAGTTGAAGAAGTGGTATCTCCACCGACCACATCAACTTTATAGAGTTCAGCAGCTAAGCGAATCCCAGAATACAATTCCTCTAATGCTTCCAGTGGAAATCTATTTGAAACCGCAATGGAAACGGTAATCTGAGTAGGAGAGGCATTCATGGCGCAAACATCCGATAGGTTAACCATGACCGCCTTGTAACCAACGTGTTTTAAAGGCATGAATCCCAAGTCAAAATGGACTCCTTCCACAAGCATATCAGTCGTCATAACGATCTTACTGTTTTTAAAATCAAGAACAGCAGCATCATCTCCAATTCCCTTTAAGGTAGATTTGTGTTGTAGTTTGATATCCTTTGTGAGTGTATCGATGAGTCCAAACTCACCTAATTGCTCTAGATCTGTTTTGGGAGGCGTCTTGTCTTCTAACATGGCGCAAAGGTACTATTTTAGTTTAGGAATTCATTAAATCTTCTAGTTCATCAGCTAGAATAGGAATGTTCTTCATCAAATTAAAAGGATTACCCTCTTTTTGAATCACCACATCATCTTCGATTCGAATTCCAAATCCTTCATCTGGGATATAAATTCCAGGTTCAACGGTAAAGACCATACCTGCTTTCATGGGGGTTTTTAAGGCTCCATAATCATGAGTATTTAGGCCGATATGATGAGAAGTTCCATGCATAAAGTATTTCTTATAGGCGGGCCAAGTAGGGTCTTCGTTTTGAATATCCGCTTTGTCTAAAAGACCTAGGCCTAATAGCTCAGAAGTCATTATTTTGCCGACTTCCTTGTGGTATTCATCCCAAAGAATTCCAGGCCGAAGCATTGAAGTAGCCTCGTTTTTTACTCGAAGTACTGCATTGTAAACTTCTTTTTGACGACCGGAGAAGCGACCACTTACAGGAATAGTTCTTGTGAGATCTGAACTGTAGTTGGCGTATTCAGCAGCTACATCCATGAGGATTAAATCACCATCCTTACACTGCTGATTGTTTTCTACATAGTGGAGTACATTGGCGTTGTTTCCTGATGCGATAATTGGAGTATAGGCAAATCCCTTTGATCTGTTGCGAATAAATTCATGAAGGAGTTCTGCTTCAATTTCGTATTCCCAAACACCTGGTTTTACAAAGGAGAGTAAACGTCTAAATCCTTTTTCAGTGATATTACAGGCCTCTTGCATTAAATCAATTTCTTCGGGTTCTTTAACACCTCGGATGTCTTCTAATATTGGGAAACTCTTAGCTCTTTTATGAGCTGGAAATTGCTCTAGCGTTCTTTCGATAAAACGATCTTCACGAGTCTGTGTTTCAACCGCCTGCCTATAGTGCTCATTGGTGTTGAGATAGATGGTATCCACTTCACTCATCAGCTCTGTAAAAACACGATCAAATTCACTGAGCCAGAGCACAGTTTCAATTCCAGAGACGGAAGTAGCCTGCTCTTTGGTCAGTTTGGCTCCCTCCCAAACAGCGATATGTTCATTGGTTTCTCTAACAAATAATACTTCTCGGTATTTTTTATTATAGGCATCAGGACACAATAAGAGTATCGTTTCTTCTTGGTCTGCTCCACTGAGGTAAAATAGATTGCGTTCTTGCTCAAAAGGCATGGTAGAATCTGCACCAGTAGGATAAATATCTAAAGAGTTAAATACAGCAATACTTTTTGGCTGCATTTGAGCAGTAAATTTTGCTCTGTTCTTTACAAATAAACTCGAAGGAATTGAATGATACTTCATAGTAGGGTTTTGTGATTATTATTTATCAGGGTGGTTTTCTCTGTATTTTTTATAAGCTTTAATACCAATCATCAGCAGGATACTCAGAAGAATAATTCCAACTAATCCATAGATCCAGCTAAAGGAAGTTTTTAGAATTACGATAAATATAATAGCGAATAACAACAAGGTTGCGACCTCATTAAAAATGCGCATATATTTTGAGCTGTGGGTAATCTCCCCTCTAAAATAGGCCTTGGCTATCTTGTGAATTTTCAGGTGATAGAGCCACAATAACACTACAAAGCCTAGTTTTATTTGCATCCAAATGACACCTAGTAAAGGAGGGTTCAGAATTAACAAAACAACAGCAAAAAGCGTAGCTAAAACTGCAGAAGGCCAAGTGATAATATTCAAGAGCCTACGAGTCATTAACAATAGTTGTGGCAAGAGGTGTTTTTGAGCATCCTCTGGCCTTTCCTTTGCTTCGATGATATAGATAAACAATCGAGGGAGGTAAAACAAGCCCGCAAACCAAGTGATCACAAAAATAAGGTGTAAAGCCTTGAAATTATTGTAGAGTTCTAACATGAATCTTTTGGTCAATTAATGAGTAAAGATACATAATTCGAGATTGATTTGCAGTTTGTCTGAATTGAAATCACGACTAATAAAAAATAAGTATCTTTGTGTACGTATAATAAATATAAAAATATACGTATACTTAGATGATATGGATACAAAATTGACTTTAAAATTAGACGCTAGTGTTATTCAAAAAGCAAAAAACTATGCGAAGATTAATAACACTAGTTTATCGAGAATTGTGGAAAGTTATTTGGATGTTATTACAGCTGAAGAAGCTGAAGCCACTTATGAAATCTCTCCTTTTGTTAAAAGCATAGCCACAGGTGTTAGTATACCTAATGACATTGATTTGAAAGAAGAATACTATCAAAATCAAATAAAAAAGCATCGATGAAACAGCGTTTATTTATAGATACTAACGTTGTTTTAGATCTTTTGAGCGAACGGAAACCATATTATAATCCTATTGCTCAAATCGCGTCATTAGCAGATAACGATCAGGTAATTATGGTTATATCACCAATTTCTTTTGCAACGGTTAATTATTTTATATCCAAATATGAAAGCTCTAATGTTGCAAGAGAAAAATTGAGAAAAATAACGGTGCTATGTGAAATATGTACTATTGATGAGCATACAGTAAAAAAGGGATTGAATTCTGTATTTAAAGATTTTGAAGATTCACTACAATATTATTGTGCAACTGAATCAAGATGTGATGTGATTATTACAAGGAATCAAAAAGACTTTAAAAAGTCTACAATACCAGTTATGAATTCAATGGAATATTTGCAAAGTATCAAATAAAAAAAGATGCTACTATAAGTAACATCTTTTTCTTAATAATCTAGTTTTTCTCAAAAGGACCTATATCTGGAGCTGAACCAGTAAATGCTTTGCCCACATCACTCCTAAATGTTGAGCAAAATCAGTTTTTTGGAATTTTTTTCAAAGAACGGTTGTGTCCCTGCGGTCAAGAATTTTATTTATTTAAATATTTTGATTGGTTAGAAACCACATTCCATTCTATTCATTCTTCTTAGAGGGAAGTACTAAGACAGGAATTTTTAACCAAAATTCAGATTTTGCAATGGTATTTTTCTTCCACAATTTTTCAAAAAACCCTCTTTTTCTTCTAAAAACACACAATAAATCCGGTTTTTTGCCTTGAAAATGCTCTAAAACACCCATATAGGTTGTTTGATTCTCTGTGATGCTAATTTTTTTACTCACATCCATTAAGGAAGAATCTACCACTAAATCTTCTTGAGTATAGTTCGGAGTTTTAACTAAAAGCAGGTTGACTTTAGCATCAAAGGCTGATTTAATGATCAACAAGGGCTTTAAAATACTTGGATTAGGAACAATACCTGATTTAAAAGCAGTTAGAATATTTTTGATCGGAGTGAATTCATATTCTCTTGGAACCAATAAGGTAGGTATGTCCGTTTTTTTAATAATACTACCGGTGGTATTTCCTAAATACAAGTCATCGTTAATATCGGTACTTCGAGGAGCAATGATTAATAAATCAATTCCCAATTTTGCATTAATAGCGGCAAGCCCTTCAATGACATTTCCGACGTAGGTTACTGTTTTAATTGAAACAGCTTTTTGGTCAACCAGGCTTATAATGTTGTTTAAATAATCTTGATTACTCTTCTCAATTTTATCGACAACATTTGATAAGTTTCCAGCTGCCATTGGTGAATTAAAAGCAGTCATTACAAAGAGTTCAGCTTCGATATGTTGAGCAAAATCAACAGCGTATTGTAATGTTTTTTCAGACTGTGGTTGGGTCCCTATGGGTACAAGAATTTTTTTCATTCTGATTTGATTTGGATTGTAAAGTTAATCTAAATTCACAAAGGTTGAAGGAAGAGACTTCCCGAAGGAAGTCTCTTAGTTGTTCTCATCTAAAAATAATCAAGAGAGCTAGTTGTTTTTCTTCTGCATTCGAAGTGGAGAATACCGGATTCGAACCGGTGGCCTCTTGCCTGCCAGGCAAGCGCTCTAGCCAACTGAGCTAATCCCCCAGTCGATGCAAATCTAACTTATATTACTCTTCCACAAACAAGAATTTTAACCCTCTTGAATTAAATTCTGCATTGAATGCATCCACGTCCTCTTTTAGAGTTTTATTAAAGAGTTCTAGTGCTGCTTCAACTTTCTCAGTCAGTTCTACTCGAACCGCTTCATCTTGCTCAGTTGGTGGGAAATCATCCAATCCAACCAGAGAATTTAAATGTCCAAGTTTGTTAGTGAGCTTGATAGGGAAATTGAGTGGATCTTGACCAGATCTGTTCTGGGTTTGATACAGAGTCTTCTCAACTTCTGAAAGTGAATCAGCCATCGCTTTTGCTTTTTCAACCAAATCACTCACCGACTCATCGTCTGTGTATTGCTTCTGAAAAGCAGCCAATTGTTTGTTGGTCGCTCTAATGGTTTCAATTGCCTCATGGGCTTTATTGATGGTTGTATTCACCTTAGTGATAAAGTCGTATTGTTGTTGCATATCAGCAACACTAGCTTCAGCTCTTGGGTCAGCTAGAATTTTAAAGTCTTGTTTTTGTGAAACCCCATCGACTTCTAAATGAACGCTGTAGTTTCCAGGAACAGCCTTAGGCCCATTTAGATTTGCCCACCAAAGAATCATACCATCTAATCTCTTAGCTCCTAAACCTCTTGTGTTCCAAACAAAAGTATTTCCTCCCTTTTCGATTTTGAGTTTGTTCTTTTTTTCTTTTTCATCCGTTCCATAAGTAGCTAAGGTGTCTCCAGCAGCATTAGTAAATCGAAGCGCTACTGTGGAGTCTTCCTTAGGTAAGTAAAAATGAGTAATGACACCATTAGGGTGATTGGTACCTGCAGTCTTAGATACTCGACCCCCACCACCTTTAGTTCTATACGAATCTTTTGGCGCATAGAGTACTGCTTTGTCAGTTGCAGTGGAGTGCAATTGGTGTAATACTGTTAGGTCATCAATAATCCAAACAGATCTACCCTGAGTAGCCACAACAAGGTTATTTTCCTTAATGGTCAAATCGGTAATAGGTACTATAGGTAAGTTTAACTGGAATGGCTTCCAGCTCGTTCCATCGTCGAAGGAGATATACATTCCAGTTTCGGTTCCCGCATAGAGCAATCCTTTTCTTTTTGGATCTGCTCGTACCACTCTAGTAAAGTGTTCAGCGTCGATTCCAGAAGTAATCGTCGTCCATGTAGCTCCGTAATCAGAAGTTTTGTAGAGATAAGGTCTAAAATCACCTTCTTTGTAGAGCGTTGCCGCAATATAAGCTGATCCTTCATCGAAATGAGAAGCATCAATACTGTTGACCATTGCCCAGGTAGGCATTTGTTTTGGAGTCACATTCGTCCAAGTAGTTCCATTGTCTTTTGAAACATGCACCAATCCATCATCAGATCCAACCCAAATCACACCTTCTTTTAGCGGACTTTCATCCATTGCAAACAAGGTTCCGTAATACTCAACAGAGGTATTGTCTTGTGTGATAGGTCCTCCACTTGATTTTAATTTGGAAGGCTCATTTCTGGTGAGATCTCCAGAGAGTACTTCCCAACTTTGACCCTCATTAGTAGAGCGGTGTACGTGATTGGAAAGGGTGTATAAGGCTTTTGGATTATGTCTTGAGAACATAATAGGGAAGTTCCACTGGAAGCGGTATTTCATCGCTTCAGCTCCTGCACCCATCGGGTTGTCTGGCCATACATTGATTCCTCTTACAGTTCCATTTTTGTGATTGACTCTTGTCAAGAATCCATCATAAGATCCTCCGTATACGATGTCGTTATTAAGTGGATCTACTGCTATATGAGCAGATTCTCCACCAGCAGTTGATTCCCAATCATCTTCTGAAATACTAAATCCATCTGAACGATGATTAATACGAACCGTTGAATTGTCTTGTTGTGCCACTAATATTTTATAAGGGAAGCTATTGTCTGTGGTCACTCTATAAAACTGAGCAGTAGGTTGGTTTCCATAAGTAGACCAAGTTCCACCTCCATCATTAGAAACTTGTCCACCTCCGTCATCAGCAATAATCATTCGCTGATTGTTCTCTGGCGCAATCCACAAATCGTGATGATCTCCATGAGGAGCGTTGTGAGTACTAAAGGTCTTTCCTCCATCAGTTGATTTGTGATATTGAACATTCATCACATAAACCGTATTGAGGTCTTGAGTATCAGCGTATACCTTGGTGTAATACCAAGCTCTTTGCCTTAGTTTGCGTTCTGAATTAATTTGTGTCCATGTTTCACCTCCATCTTCTGAACGATAGAGCCCTCCTTGTTCTTTGTTTTCAGCAATGGCCCAAACGCGATCTGAATTTAGTGGAGATACAGTTACTCCAATAATTCCTAAAGTTCCTTTAGCAAAGCCTTTGTTTTTAGAAATTTCCGTCCAAGTTTCACCTGCATCAGTGGATTTCCAAAGAGCAGATCCTTCTCCTCCTGAATCCATACTATAGGGCGTACGTTGAATTCTCCAAGTAGAAGCGTAAAGAACACGCGCATTGTTTGGATCGATGATCAAATCAACAGCACCTGCTTGACCATTTGCAAAAAGGGTCTTTCTCCAAGTCGTTCCACCATCGGTACTTTTATAGACACCTCTGTCAGCATTTGGTTTGTAGATATTTCCAAGAACAGCGGCATAGACGATATCTGGATTCGTTGGATTCACTCTAATTCTCGGTATGTGTCTTGAATTTGGAAGGCCGATATGATTCCAAGTCTTACCCGCATCGATACTCTTGTAGACACCGTATCCTGAAGAGACGTTACCTCTAATAGTTCCTTCACCACCACCTACATAGAGCACATTGTGATCAGAAGGAGCAACAGCGACCGAACCGATGGAGCCTCCAAAAAATCCATCGGAGATATTTTCCCAGGTTTCTCCTGCATTGGAAGTTTTCCAAACACCACCACCAGTAGTCCCCATATAATAGAGCTGATCCTGGCCTGGAACCCCAGTTACAGCGGCAGATCGACCTCCTCTAAAAGGGCCCACAAGTCGGTATTCAAGACTGCTGTAAAGATTTTCGTTATAAGTTGTTGTTTGTTTTTTTCTCTTTCGTTGTGCAATCACATCTTGAGAAGGTAGCACCATCAAAGCCATCATAGAAATGACTGTTAGGAGGGTTAGTTTTTTCATCGGAAGTTAGGTTTAAGTTATTAAAAGATGAACCTAACTAAAGTACTAAAAAAATATGAAATGAGAGTTGTGGATTCTATTTGTCATTAAGCAGCGAGGTGTTCAAATAAGTTTCTTAATAGTATTCATCGGCAGAACCATTTTAGAACTGTCTTTTAAAGCTATAAATCCATACTTATAATAAAAGCTTCGCGCTGAGTCACTGATTGGATCTACAATGACTGCCATTGCACCTATTGATTGTTCTGACAAGTTATAGCTTCTAAATAATGCATCGATCAACAGCTCCTCACCAAGCCCTGATCCTTTAGCGTTGAGGTCTCTGGCTAACCTTCCCAACAGTACTACGGGAGCATTGTAATTTTTTGGAATTCTATTGAGATATTTTTTTGGAATGAGATCTCTACCGAGGCTTTCGCTACTCAAGGTATAATAACCTAGTACACGATCCATTTGATCAACTGCCACAAAACAAACAGCTAATTTTTTTCTAATGTCCTGAAATGCTTGTTTGAGCAAATAATCATTTAGAGAATTTTCCTCACATTGAAAGCTGTTTTTATGATGACGCCTTGACAATAGGACTATTCTCATGCCTATGTATTTTTGCTCTTGAATCGCTTTGCAGCATTAACCAAGTTTTGATTAGGTTCTGTATCGCTAAATACCGAATCAAAAAAAAGTTGACGATCTCTATCGGATATTAAAATTTTGTTGTTTTTAGCAATTATATCTTCTGCATGATTTTTTACAACACGGACAATAAAATTGCTAAAAGTCTTATCTCCACTTAATTTTTGAGCGAGTTTAAACATTTTTTTATCATTAGATGATACTCTAATTTCAATTCGTTCTTCTTTTGTCAATTGTGAGCCCATAGTTGTGGTTTGTTACAAATGTACGGAAATTTACCGTACAAATTATAGTAGCTCATCTAATGGATCATTTAGAATAGACAATTTTAATTAATTTAGTTCGAAACAAAGTGGCTGTTCGATAAACGACAATAATGGTCTAATTTTTGTTCTTTAGAATTATAAATAAAATCCTATGAAAAAGTCAATGATTGCTTTAGTACTTGTGGCAGCAATGCTCAGTAGTAGCTGCGCCACTATTTTAGGAGGACCTGTTTCAGCTTCTCAAAAGAGAAAACCAAAACCAGGAGAGCCTCAACGCGAAGTTCGCGTTCTGGCGCTTATAGCAGATTTAATTTTATTTGCTCCGGGGACTATTGTAGATTTTGCTACAGGTGCTATTTATAAACCAGAAGTTTCTAGAGCATTGATTGAAATAAAAATCAATCAATAGAAGGGGAATCTTCATTCCAATTTTTGATCCAGTTTGCAACGGTTGCTACCCAATGGTCTGAATCGTTGAGACAGCTGATGTGTTCAAAGGAGCTTCCAC
>DAIRFL010000305.1:0-1436 GCA_036795105.1 Flavobacteriaceae bacterium
CCTGATGTACTCATCATGGATGAGCCGACAAACGATTTGGACTATGAAACGATCAGTTGGTTGGAGAGCTTTTTAGGAGATTATGAAAATACAGTCATTGTGGTTTCTCACGACCGTCACTTTTTAGATGCAGTATGTACGCATATCGCTGATATCGATTTTGGAAAAATAAACCTCTTTTCTGGTAACTATACGTTCTGGTATGAATCCAGTCAATTAGCTGCTAGACAAAGAGCACAGCAAAATAAAAAGGCAGAGGAAAAAGCAAAAGAACTGCAGGAGTTTATCTCTAGATTTAGTGCCAATGTCGCTAAGAGTAAACAAGCAACTTCGAGAAAGAAGATGCTCGACAAACTCAACGTAGCCGAAATCAAGCCTTCTAGTAGACGCTATCCTGCCATTATTTTTGAACGCGAACGAGAAGCAGGAGATCAAATCCTAAATATTGAGAACCTTTCAGCTACTTCAGAGGATGGTGACTTATTGTTCAAAGATGTTCATTTGAATTTGGCAAAAGGGGATAAGGTAGCATTGATCTCTAAAGACGCAAGAGCGACCTCCGCATTCTATCAAATTATAAACGACAATAAGAAAGCTGATAGCGGAACGTTCCAATGGGGTGTGACCACACTTCAATCATACTTACCATTAGATAACAGTGCATTTTTTAAGGAAAACATCAGCTTGGTTGATTGGTTGCGCCAATGGGCTAAGACTGAAGAAGAACGCGAAGAGGTTTACGTCAGAGGGTTCTTGGGAAAAATGCTCTTTAGTGGAGAAGAAGCCCTTAAGAAATCTACGGTGCTTTCTGGAGGAGAAAAAGTTCGCTGTATGCTCAGTAGAATGATGATGCTTAGAGCAAACGTATTAATGCTAGACGAGCCTACAAACCACCTAGACTTAGAGAGTATCACAGCCTTTAACAATTCGCTTAAAAACTTTAAGGGGACAGTGCTTTTAACCACTCACGATCACGAATTTGCTCAGACAGTTGCCAATAGAATTGTCGAAATCACTCCTAATGGAGTAATTGACAGATACCTCAGCTTTGATGAGTATATGAACGATAAGGCAATTAAGGCTCAGCGTGAAAAAATGTACAGCTAATTAGCGTAACTGAGCGTCAAAATCCCTTTCAAAGGTCTGTTGTAACTTACTCATAATCTTGTCGATTTGTTTATCGGCTAGAGTACTTTCTTCATTGAGAAGCGTAAAGCTGAGACCATAAGATTTTTTACCCTTAGGTAGGTTCTTACCAGTGTATACATCAAATAAGCTCACCTCTTTTAGGAATTTGCGTTCGGTGTTAAAGGCAGCAGTTTTTAAACTTTCGAATTGGTGCTCTTCAGGAATCAACAATGCAAAATCTCTTTTGACTTCTGGGTATTTAGGAATTTCTCTAAACTTGATTTCTCCTTTAGGTAGGAGGCTTAAGA
>DAIRFL010000306.1:0-1424 GCA_036795105.1 Flavobacteriaceae bacterium
AGCTTGTATGGCAAGTTAAGCGCCGTCAGAAAGTTGAAAGCTTCCGCAGAAAAGTTAGAGGCAAAACAATGCTAAGAAATTGGCAAAGAGATTGTGTGAATAGCGTCATTGATCATTTTAGCCATCACAAGAATTACTTTTGCTTAGCGACTCCAGGTGCAGGTAAAACGGTGATGGCTGCAACGGTGGCTAAAATACTTCTTGAAACAGGGAAAATTGACTACATCGTGTGCTTGTCTCCCTCTCGAACAATATGTGAGTCAGTCAGCTCTACTTTCAAAAATCTGCTTGGAAGGCCTTTTTCAGGTCGTATTGGCTCAGTAGGAGCTTCCTTAACGTACCAGTCTTTACTAAATGGAGATCATTCAGTTTTAGCTGATTTGGTGAACAGTCGAGTTTTTGTTGTTCTCGATGAAATTCATCATTGTTCTGGCTCCGAATTTGTTCAGGGTAATGCGTGGGGAATTCAGTTATTGCGACAAGTGTCGTCCTTAGCAACCTTTACTCTTTCTCTTTATGGTACGCCTTGGAGAACGGATGGGGATCCTATTACATTTGCCTCTTATGATGCTGAAGATTCAGCCCTTAGTTATCAATGGGAATATGGTTTAAGCGATGCTGTAACAGACAAGGTTTGCCGCTTGCCAAAAGTAATCGCTTTAGATGCTGCTAAGATTACCAAGAATGCTGATGGCTCCCACTGGTCCTACTCATCTATTGCAGAGTTCTTAAAAGATAATGACAACAGTTATTTGGATCTTTTGTCCAATGAGTCGCTGACATTTGAGGTATTAAAGCGTGGTGTAAAACGTTTGAAGAACC
Organism: Flavobacteriaceae bacterium; assembly: GCA_036795105.1. Classification (GTDB taxonomy): domain Bacteria; phylum Bacteroidota; class Bacteroidia; order Flavobacteriales; family Flavobacteriaceae; genus MAG-120531. The sequence continues at coordinate 823 of DAIRFL010000306.1, forward strand.
TGAGGGAAAGCTCCCCAGCTGCTGGTGGTCTAGTTGTAGCAGCTTCCTATTCTCACGCTTTATTTATTAAACAAATGCTAGAGGAGCATTTCTCTCAGAAAGTTGTTTTTGTGTCCTATAAAGATGAGAACTCAATTAAACAGATCGAGGAGTTTCGGCAAGGAGCAGATCACTGGATAGTGAGCATAGCTATGGTAAGTGAAGGGGTTGATATCCCTAGATTACAGGTCTGTTGTCACTTGTCTGCAACGAAAACAGAACTTTACTTTCGACAGGTGCTGGGCCGCATCATTCGAGTGACGAAAGATCAAACAGACGAGTGTTTTTTCTACACTTTGGCAGAAGAGAATTTAATAAGCTATGCGCAGCGGTTAGAGCAAGAAGTCTCAGGATCTTATATCAAAGAGAGTCTGACAGAAGAAAAAGTCGTTTCTTCCCCTTGCACAGGAACACAAGGTAAACCTAATGATCATGATATATCTGTGTTTTTTGGAGATGATTTTGTGAATGATGGAAATGGCTTGTCATCTGCAGATGAAGATCTCGTTGATGCACCCTCTACTCTGGTATCATCGGTACTATCAATCGATGCTATAAGAGAG
>DAIRFL010000062.1:0-9125 GCA_036795105.1 Flavobacteriaceae bacterium
AGGTCGCTGATTCGGTGTAGTGAGTTATACACCGCATCTGTTAAATCTGCTATTACGAATTTACAATTTAATGATTTATATTTAATAAAATTTGAACAATGAAATGGTTAAAAAGAATCCTCGTTTTATTACTTCTAGTAGTTGGATATAGCTACTTTACACAAGTCCCCAAACTCAATATCATTTCTGGGTACGCCTCTAAATATATGGCCACTTCGGTCTACTATGCAGGACACATCTTAGAACACATCAATTCTCACGATAACAATGTTCCACTGATTAAATTAGCTTCAACGGTCATCGATGAAAAGGCACATTCCTCTTCTGCTGATGTGTATGGTTTAATGAATAGAACTGCCGTGTACAAAGAAGGTATTGGTTCCTTACTTGTACAGAAAAAGGCATCAGAAATCAATTCATTAGTTGCACCCAACAGAACTTTTGATAGCTCCCCGCTACCCTATCCACATGGACAGGGAGCAGCTCTAGATACAGTGCTTTCCAATGTCGATTACGATGCACTAGAAAAGGCTATTGCTACTGCCTTTGAGGATAACGATATTCAAAAAACACGATCAGTATTGGTCTTGTATAAGGGTTATCTTTTGGGAGAACGCTACAGTGAACCCTATACCAAAGACACTCCCATCTTAGGCTGGTCAATGACCAAAAGTATTGTCTCAACCCTCTATGGAATTCTCGAGCACCGAGGCGTATTATCGGTATCGGATCCCTTAAAATTTGAATCTTGGAAGAATGACGAGCGTTCTAAACTCACGATTAACCATATGCTTCGTATGCAGTCTTCCCTAGAATGGGACGAAGATTACGGTGGAATCTCTGATGTGACTAAAATGTTGTTCTTATCAAAAGATATGGGTGATGTACAAGTTCAAAAGCAATTGGTGGCTGCTCCCACAGAAATTTGGAACTACTCTTCTGGAACCTCAAATTTACTCTCTAAAAACCTCAGATCATATTTTGATTCACAACAGGAGTATATCGACTTTATGTATACTGATTTCGCAGATCAAATCGGGATGAACAGTCTCCTTGTAGAACAAGACGGTAGTGGAATCTATGTGGGATCTTCCTACGGATGGGCTTCAACGAGAGATTGGGGGCGTTTTGGGCAACTCTACTTACAAAAGGGTATGTGGAACGGTAAAGAATTATTTGACTCCTCTTGGGTCGATTATATCACTACTCCAACAGAGCATTCCGATGGAGCCTATGGAGCTCATTTTTGGCTTAACGCAGGAGGAACCTATCCCAATGTGCCTAGGGATTTATTTTCAGCTAATGGACACGATGGTCAGTTTGTGTATATAATCCCCTCAGAAGAGCTCGTAGTCGTTCGCACAGGCTTATCAGAAGGTAATGAATACAGTGCTGATCTACTCTTATCAGAGATCATTAAATCAATTGAAGATTAGTTTAAGAAATCCAAGAATCCTTCTTAAAGTTAGGCTTGCGCTTTTCTAAGAAAGCGTTTCTACCCTCTTTGGCTTCATCAGTCATATAGGCAAGCCTAGTAGCTTCCCCTGCAAATACTTGCTGACCAACCATACCGTCATCGGTGAGGTTCATCGCAAATTTGAGCATCTTAATACTGGTGGGTGACTTTTCAAGGATTTCACAGGCCCACTCATAGGCAGTAGCTTCTAAATCATCGTGAGGAATCACCGCATTGACCATTCCCATTTCAAAAGCCTCTTGTGCAGAGTAATTTCTACCGAGGAAAAAGATTTCTCTCGCTTTCTTTTGACCTACTAATTTAGCGAGGTATGCAGAACCATAACCTCCGTCAAAACTAGTCACATCAGCATCGGTCTGTTTAAAGATGGCGTGTTCCTTACTCGCAAGAGTTAAATCACAAACTACGTGAAGTGAGTGTCCACCTCCTACAGCCCATCCTGGAACAACAGCGATCACAACCTTAGGCATAAAACGAATGAGTCTTTGAACTTCTAAGATATTTAAACGATGATTTCCATCTTCACCAACATATCCCTTATGACCTCGAGCCTTTTGATCACCACCACTACAGAAGGAATACACCCCATCCTTTGGAGAAGGCCCTTCGGCTGAAAGAAGAATCACTCCTATGGTAGGATCCTCAGAAGCATCGTAAAAAGCCTCGTAAAGTTCTGAAGTAGTCTTTGGTCTAAAGGCATTTCTAATCTCTGGTCTATTAAAGGCTATTCGAGCAATTCCATCACATTTCTTATAGGTGATATCATCAAATTCTCTAACGGTATTCCACTGAGGTTGTTCCATATTATGATCTTTTATTTTTTTCTTCAATCCACTTCGAAAAGTACTTGGTACTCTTATTGTATTCGTAATTTAATAGTTGTCCTATATAATTGTTTGAACGATGTTGATTCAAATTCGATTTAATTTGATCCAACTGCGTCTTAAAAGTACAAATATATTCTTTGGTGTCCACAAGTTGATTTGCAATTGATTCATATAAATGCACCTCTTTGTTCCATTGATTTTCATCTAGGTAAAGTTCAAGGATTCGTTGAGCAATAGCCGCTGCATTTGTTTCAACTGGACTTAATCCCTCAATGCCTTCAGTAGCAATAGAGGTACAAACTGTGGGAGTTTTACATAAAATTCCTTCTACGACCTTCCCCTTTACTCCTGCTCCATAGCGTAGTGGTGCAAGATTTATTCGAGCCTCAGAGATCACCTCAGAGGCATTTTTTGCCTTTCCATGAACTAAAAACCCTTCTTTGGGTTGATTGTAATTGAGTAGGGATTGTGGTAAATAGGCTCCATAGATGTGGAGATTTACCCCTTTGAGCTCTTTTCTAAGGATGGGCCAAATGTCTTTTTTTAAAAAGTCAACTGCATCTCTATTAGGTGCGTGCATTCCATTACCGATAAACACGAGATCCTTACGCTCTTTAAAGGGAATATTTTTGCCTTCTTTTAGTGTGGGTGTAAATGGTAAATAGCTCAATAAGTGCTCTGGAAACTCAAATACTTCCTTTAAGTAATTCATCTCCTGAGAGGAGATAATGATGTTTAAATCAGAGCGGTACATACTAGAAAGTTCTCTTTTTGTAATATCCTGTGCTTTCCAATAGTCGAGATCCCATGTAGTGTTTTCTCTTTGCGCTAACTGCCTCGATACTCTTAGCGAATGCAAATCCTCTGTATCGAGTATTTTAACAGCATTGGGGAGTGTTTCACTAAGCCTCCAACCAAACTGCTCTTCAACCACATAGCGATCAAATAAGACTACCTCTGGCTGAAGTTCTTTTAGAAAATCATCAAAACTATCGGAATTGAGTTCTATTGAATGAGTATTAACTCCCTTGTTTCTTAAAGCATCCCTGTGAAATTCATTCAATGAAGCCGTAGTAGCATAATGAACCGTATAGGAGTGCTCTTGAAAGAGATCGATCAGTTCATACATTCGTAATCCAGCGGCAGTAGCATCAAATTCTGGCCAATTAGCACTGATAATTACGAGTTTACTCATCTTATTGTTTTTGAGCAAACTGCTGTGATATCTTTAATCGCAATTTACGTTCGTAATCCTCTTCTAACCACTCTCTGTAGTTCTTGGTATTATTCATAATACAATAAGAATACATCTTAACTCTATAGGAGATTTCATCTTTGAGTTTTTTAGCGAGGATTCTCGCATCAAATACATCTTCAGCATTTTCACAGCATATTTTTGCATGCTGCTCTACGGAGCGTTCCAAGACGAGTTTTGACTTCAATCCTTGAGCAAAAATTTCCTTATAGACCGCTTTTACATCAAAATCTAAATCTGCATCAGGAGACTTGTTAAATTCAGCTCTGAGTTCAGGAGGCATTTCGTATTTAAACTCACGTTCGATGTCTTCATCATTTCTGATGTTTTCTAAGTAATAATCAGGGAAGTGGAAAATTTCTTGCCAATTCACAGGAGCATCCCAGGCACCAAAACGAGCGATATTATTACCCATATCGATAACGTTAAACTCCTTTTTGTCTTTGTAGATTCTAGATCCCCTACCGATCATCTGAAAGTATAAGGTAAGCGAACGCGTCGCTCTATTGAGTATTACGGTCTCAACCGAAGGCTCATCAAAACCAGTGGTTAAGATACTCACCGAAGTAAGTATGGCATCTGGTGTATTGGAAAACCACTCTAGAATTTCAGCGCGTTCTGTAGAAGAGTTTTTATTGTCTAAGTGTCTGATATTATAACCAGCTCTCTTAAAGGTATCAAATACGTATTTAGAAGTACTAATCCCATTGTTAAAAATAAGCGTCTTAGTTCCCTTTGCAATATCTTCATAGGTCTGAACCAGCGAAGAAAGCATACTCAAATTACCGTAGAGCGCATCAGAGGATTTTACAGTATAATCACCATTCATTCCCAATTTAAGCGATTGAAGGCTCACATTTTTCGAATAGAGATTGGCCTTTGCCAAGTACTCCTTTCCAATAAGAGACTGTATCGATGCTCCGATGATGAGTTTTTTGTAGTTGTCCTTCATCGGTAATTTGATGTTTGAACTAAGCGGAGTCGCTGTTACCCCGAGTACAATTGAACTCTCAAAATACTTAAAGAGCTTTCTAAAAGAGTTGTAATGGGCCTCATCGATGATGACCATTCCAATATTTGAAAACTGAATCTGTTCTTCTTGTAGTCTATTGTTCAAGGTTTCCACCATGGCTACAAAACAGCAATACTGATCCTCGTCCTCAAGTGTTTTTACATCAGAATTGATGATTTTATTACTCACACCAAACTCACCGAGCATTCTCGAAGTTTGAGCACTCAGTTCAATTCTATGAGTTAAGACAATGACCTTTTTTCCTGTTTTTTTGATATAACGACGTGCTATTTCAGAAAAAACAACGGTTTTTCCACCTCCAGTAGGGAGCTGATAAAGTAAATTAGTGTCTGATTCTGCTGTTTCTAGGTATGAAAATATGCGATCTAAATCCTCTTCCTGATAGTCGTATAAACTCTTCTCAACATTGATATCTTCTAGTAATTCCAAAGAATAATAGGCTTTATGTTTGGTTGTTATTTTTTATAAAATCTCAATTTTACAAAAATAGACCAATTTTCTACTTATTCAATGGGAAATCTAAAAAATATATCAGAAAATTTAATTCATCGATGATGCGACTGCCTGAACTTCGTCTAAAACTCGAAGCAAATTCTCTCCCCAAAGCTTTTTAATGTCTGTATCGCTATAGCCACGTTTCACAAGTTCAAGCGTTACATTAAAGGTTTCTGAAGCATCGGACCAATCTACTATTCCTCCTCCTCCGTCAAAGTCAGAGCTAATTCCTACGTGATCGATTCCAATGAGATCAACCATATAGTCGATATGGTCTACAAAATCAACTACAGACACTCCTTCTGGAGCATTAGGGTCTTGATCGGCCTTATCTTGAGCTGCAGAACGAGCCTCTAAATAAGCTTTGTAATAAGCATCTCGCTGCTCAGCTTCTAAACTCATCGCCTCGGATCTCGATAGGCGCTCTAATCCCTTATCTTGCAACAGCGCTCCAATAAGATTGTTTAAATAGTCTTGGTGGGCTTTGTTTTTCTCGGTGTTGAGATAGGATTTAAAGGCAACTGTCTGTACTACACCTCCGTTTTCTTTGAGTAATAAGAGCTGCTCGTCATCTAAGTTTCTCGAGTGATCACAAAGTGCTCTTGCCGAAGAGTGGGATGCGATAATCGGAGCTTTTGAAAGGGCTACCATTTGCATCATCGCCTCTTTTGAAGGGTGGGATATATCGATCATAATCCCTACTCTATTCATTTCAGCAATGGCTTGTTTTCCTAAATCACTTAAACCATTGTGCAGCCACTCATCTTCTGCTTCACCGGTATTGGAATCCGAAAATTGTGAATGACCATTATGAGCCAAGGAAACATAACGCGCTCCCATTTGGTGGTATTTTTCAACATTTGCGAGATCCATTCCCATCGGATAGGCATTTTCAACACCAATCATGGCGATTTTTTTACCTTGAGCATCCAATGCTCTCACATCCTCGCTCGTTAGAGCCAAGCCTATTTGATCAGGAGCAATTTCCTCACAGAGTTTGTGAATAGCTTTAAATTTAGACATAGCGTTTTCAGCAGCTTTTTCATAGCCTTCATCGCTTAAATCACCCTGTCCTGTATAGACAATAAGCCAAGTTACATCGAGTCCACCTTCCTTCATCTTAGGAATATTGACCTGAGTGTCCAATCGCTGTGTATAGTTGATAGAATCGGTGAAATTTGCCACATTGATATCGTTATGGGTATCAATGGTAATGGCTTCTTGATGAATTCTTTGTGCGCGTTCTTCTATTGATTCTTCGTTCTTAGAAGAACAAGAAACTACTAATGCGCTAATTAATAAGAGGGTGGTTAATTTTTTCATGTTTATTAAATTTTCTTCAATTTACATTTTTTATCTTAGTTCACAAGAGACACCAAAATGAAATACACCCATCAGTATTTAGTTCGAGTTCAGTACTTAGGTTTAGATACAGCGGCTGGCAAAAACAACCCCAGCATAAAACTGTTGAAGGAATGCTCTACAAAACCTTAAAATTTGTACTAGCTGATACTGAATTTAAAATTATCGGAGCAGGGAGAACAGATGCAAAAGTATCAGCCCTTTCAGCAGCCTTTGAGTTGTTTATCGCTGATGATTGTATTGAGTCAAATCCGCATTTTATAGAGCTCTTCAATAAGAATTTACCACCGGATATTCGCATTACGGACCTAAAACCGGTGTCCAAAGCCTTTAATATTATTCAGGATGTAGAGAATAAGACCTATTGTTACCTCTTTTCCTTTGGAGAAAAGAATCATCCCTTTGCAGCTGCAAGCATGGCTAATTTCATTACAGACTTAGATATTGATTTAATGATTGAAGCAGCGGGTCTTTTTAAGGGAACCCACGACTTTAGTAATTTTACAGTTCGCAAAGGACAGGAAACCAAAAACTGTGTTCGAACCATCGATCACTGCAGTATTCGTATCAACAGCGAATATACCGCCTCTTTTTACCCCAACACCTCCTACCTATTAGAAGTTAGAGGAAAGGGATTTCTTCGTTATCAAATACGTTTAATCATGGGAGCACTCTATCAAATTGGAACCAAAGAGCTCTCTAAGGAGGAACTCCTTGAAATTCTTGATGGAACAAAAGAATTCAGTCTAAAATTTGTAGCTCCTGGTTCAGGACTATTCTTAAAAGAACTGAATTTTAATTAACACTTAGTAATCGTATCTTTAGATTATGAAAACAGTACACCCCAAATTATTGAGCTTTTTATCAGAGCTAAAAGAACACAACAACAGAGAGTGGTTTAAGGAACACAAAGCGCTTTTTGACGAGCTCAGACTCGATTCAAAAGCCCTATTTGAAGAAGTTCAACAGGCGATGAATACTCATGATACCATCGAAACCATGAAGTTCTTTAGAATCTATAAGGATGTTCGATTTTCAAAGGACAAAAGACCTTATAAAACAAATTTTGGATGTTCCTTTAAAAGAGCTACCGCAGCCTTAAGAGGAGGGTATTATATTCATTTAGAACCAGGCGCCTCATTTTTAGCGATTGGTTTTTGGATGCCAAATAAAGAGGATCTAAACCGTATCAGACAAGAAATTGACATCGATGCAGAACAGTTAAAAGAAGCGATTAACACTACTAGTTTTAAGTCCGTATGGGGGACTTTTAAAGGAGAATCTTTAAAATCAGCTCCAAGAGGTTATGACAAAAACCATCCTGAAATCGAACTTCTACGTCTAAAGAACTATGTGTTTATGAAAGAACTCACCGATAAAGAAGTCGGTTCAAAGAATTTTATAGAACTGGTAACTAATTCCTTTAAGGCTGCAAGACCATTTATGGATGTGATGAGTGAAATTCTAACGACGGATCTCAACGGAGAATCCATTCTTTAAATCATGGTTTGATATTATTTTCTTAAATTTAAGAAACCAAATTATTAAACTATGACTACTCAAAATCAAAAAAATCCACTGTGGTTCAGTATTGTAGCTGTAATTGCAGTCATTTGGAATCTCATCGGCGTATTGCAGTATTTAGGGGATGTTTCTATGAGCGATGAAGCAAAAGCACTTCTTGACCCAGAACTCGTAGCACTTATGGGTTCAACACCTAAATTCATCACGGCATTGTACGCTATAGCTGTATGGGGTGGATTTGTAGCAAGTGTATTACTATTACTCAAAAAAGCAAAGGCTTTACTGCTCTTTCAAATTTCTTTGATTGCAGTGATACTCAACACAGCTTATTATATATTCTTTACCAACGGACCCGAAGTAGTAGGAGAAGTAGCGTATTACGGTTTACAAAGTACCGTCATCCTTATCGCTGTCCTACTGGTTTATTTGAGTAAAAAAGCGCTATCTAAGAATTGGATTTCTTAGTGCCTATCCTTTAGAACTGCTACAATATCCTTAAGACTATAGCCTTTCGCTTGTAGTAACATAAGATAGTGAAACAAGAGATCTGCTGACTCTTCTTTAAAGAGTTGGTCGTTCTTGTCCATGGCTTCAATGACTACTTCAACAGCTTCTTCACCTACTTTTTGTGCGACTTTATTGATTCCTTTGGAGAATAATGAGGCAACATAACTATTGGCGGTGTCTTTATTAGCTACACGCTCAGTGATAATAGATTCTAATTCAGAGATAAAACCATAAGATTCATTGTTGTCTTCTCCCCAGCAAGTGTCTGTTCCTTTATGACAAGTAGGTCCCACAGGGCTTGCTTTGACAAGGAGTGTATCCTGATCACAATCCACAGAGATAGAAACTAGATTTAAAAAGTTACCACTCTCTTCCCCTTTGGTCCAAAGTCTATTTTTTGAACGTGAGTAAAATGTTACTTTTTTAGATGCTAAGGTCTTATCTACCGCCTCCTGATTCATATACCCCAACATCAATACGTTTTTAGTAGTAGCGTCTTGAACAATTGCTGGAACTAACCCACCTTCTGTTTTTGAAAAATCTATATTCATGGCTCTATTTATATGCGAACTCGAATGCCCGCTTGTTTTAAATCATTTTTTAATTCTGGAATTGGAATTTCTCCAAAGTGAAACACACTAGCAG
>DAIRFL010000307.1:0-1415 GCA_036795105.1 Flavobacteriaceae bacterium
GGTTAAAATTAGTAGAATTTTGGATTTTCAGTTTAAATAATCCTTTATTGTATGTTCATTGCTCGGAGGGGTAATTTTGCATATGGAAAGAATATACAGATTCAGAAACATCAAAGCACTTTTAGAAGGAAAGCCTAAAGATGGCTATTTCTCCGAGTTAGAAAAACAAAGCATTTACTTCGCAGTTCCGAGTGAACTAAATGACCCAGTGGAAGGTTTAAGAAGCATTCACTGGATAGGTGATAAAATTATTTGGAAAAACTTCATCAGAAACTATGCTTTAACATTAACTAATGCCGTCATTGGACGGGATCTATTAGGAGATGAGCTTAAGTACCACCATGAACTACTGGATATGTTCTTGATGCCTTCAAACATACCTAGTCCTGAATACAAAGACTTGTTCGATAAAATTGAAACTCAAGTAATGCGTAGTAGGCATGTACGATTTGTTCTTGATGTAATTACCATTGAACAAAGACGTATTAGGAAAAACGAGCTCTTATTCCATTTGGATAACATTCACTTAGTAATTCTTAGAATCATTCATCAAGAACTATCAAAAGCCATTCCAGACATTTTCGACTATAGAGCCAAATCACCTCGACTTTCCTACAGAGATTTAATAAAGAAGTACACATCTATTATTGAAGAAGTAAAAAAACAAAAGGACGATGAAAGAGAGCAGTTCATAGATGATATTCTTGTTTCTTACGAGCATTTTATAACTGGAAAACAATTGACGATAGGTTTTTACGACAGCAACAGAAATATCCACGACAGATTCTTTGTTATAGAGTTTTCGAAAGTATATGTAGAGAAGCTACAAGAATTGATTTTTCCTCCTTGGGCGACAGCTTGTTTTGTAAGTGATTGCGAAAACTCAGCTATGTGGGGACATTATGCTGCCTCTCACCAAGGCTGTTGCTTAATATTCCAACCAGATAACAAGTCAATAAATTTGTACAACGTTCCAGGCACTTCTCCTAGAGGTATTTCTTTTAAGCTGTACAAAATAGACTATGACAATGGTGCGGGTGATATAGATTTTTTTAAAAGCATGGGAAAACTTCCAATCACTACGATCGCTGATAATTGGATGAATGAAAGTAATGGTACGACTAGCAAGTTCTTAGAATATTATTCTCGACACGACGGAAAAGGTTTCCAAGAGACCTATTGGAGTAACTTTTATAGAGATATTACAAGGAAAACATCTGATTGGAGATATGAACAAGAGTTCAGGCTTATTCAAAACGGCAATTTTGTGGACATAACTCGCCCCGAGACTAGGCTTTACAATTATGACTTCACTTCTCTCAAAGGTATAATTTTTGGAATAAAGACTAGATCTGAAGATAAAGTCAAGATCATTAAGCTATTACAGGAAAAGTGTAAAATTAATGGTGTTGAAG
>DAIRFL010000063.1:0-9110 GCA_036795105.1 Flavobacteriaceae bacterium
GTTTGAGGGAATTGGTTCTACAATTGTAATAGAGAATCAATCCTATGTTTTTAATCAAAGTTCAATAGTTGAACAGCGTCATTTATTATTTAAACAAGAACTTCCTCCCTTATTTCAATTGCTGATTATCGGTGCTGAACACGATGCAGTTCAACTCTGTAAGGCCGCTGCAAATGTCGGTTGGAAGGTCAGTGTGATGGCTTCTGCGGATGAGCAAAAGACGCTTGAATATTTTACAGGAGCAGATGAATTACTTACTCCTTTATACGATACTATTGATACTTCGGTAATCGACAAACAAACAGCAATTGTTTTAATGACCCATAGTTTTAACAAAGATGTTCAGTATTTATCGGCATTAAAAGATTGTTATCCCGCCTATTTTGGTCTTTTAGGACCAAAACATCGTAGAGAGCGTTTAGTAGATCAATTATTAGAATTCAATCCCGAAATCGATCTTGAGTTTATCGATCAACTTCGAGGACCAGCTGGAATCAATATTGGAGCTGAATCCCCTCAAGAAATAGCTGTATCCATTATCGCTGAAATTCTATCTGTCATCCGAAATCAAAATCCAATCGTCTTAAAGGACAAAGAAGGGAATATCCATGCCTAATATTCCAATCATACTATTAGCTGCAGGAGGTTCTTCTAGAATGGGAACTCCCAAAGCATTGTTGGAATGGAAGGGAGAAACCCTAATAGAATCGAGAATTAAAACCCTGTTAAAAACCAATCAACCGCTTCTTGTGGTATTGGGTTCTAAAGCAGATCCTATTATGCCTTATGTTGAGAAACTTAAGTGTGATTATGTGGTTAATGAAGATTGGGAAAAGGGGATGAGTACCTCAATTGCTTTTGGGGTAAAAAACCTGATAAAAAAACACCAACCCTTAGATGGTGTCTTGATTACAACCATAGATCAGCCCTTGGTAGATCGTGATCACTTACATAAAATGATTGCATTATTTGAAAAGAACCATCGGCAAATTATCGTCTCTAAATCAAATAAAGGCTGGACTGGAATTCCAGTATTGTTCGACTCCTATTATACAAGTGAACTCTGTGAACTAACAGGAGATACTGGTGCGAAGTCAATAGTTCAAAAGCACTCAGACAATTTGTTAAGGGTAATGGGTGGAGAGAATTTAGTTGACGTTGATACCCCGAAACAATACGAGGAACTTAAAAAAAGCTCCTCGTAATTATTCTTGTTTTTTTATTAATTGTTTTAAGAATTCAACTCATTGATAAATGGTTGATGGTATAAACGTTTGCCACTAGCACTGTAAATAGCATTTGCCAATGCTGCTTGAACTGGAGGATAAGGAGGTTCTCCCATTCCAGTTGGAGCAATATCACTCTTAACAAAGTCCACTGAGACATTCTTTGGAGCTTCGTGATGTCTAATTTGACGGTATGTGTCAAAGTTGTCTTGCTGAGGCATTCCATCGACAAAACTGAGTTCACCATACATGGCTGTTCCAATACCATCGACTGTTCCTCCTTCTGCAAGGTTTGTTGCTGCATCTGGGTTGACAACGATTCCGCAATCTACAGCTGCAAATACCTGATCAACAACTGGAGTTTTTCCATCCATTCGAACATCAACTACATTGGCCACATAGGATTGGTGACAGTAATAGGCAGCAACCCCTCTTTTGAGGTCTTTTTTGTCATCAGCACCCCAATTGGCGTTTTTCTTAACCAGTTCCAAAACACCGGCATAGCGTTTGGCATCGTAATCATTACGCTCTCCAACAGGGTTTTCTTGTGCTCTTTTTAAGAGGTCCAATCTAAATTCTAAAGGATCTTTTCCAAGTTCTTCAGCTAATTCATCTAAGAAGGATTGCTCAGCTGATGCATTAAAATTAGAACGCGGAGCTCTATAGGCACCGATCGTAATATTGGAAGGAACTACCCATTTTTCAGCTAAATAGTTGTCGAGTGCTCCCGCAGGGAATCTGTTTTCGTGAAGAGGACTTTCTGGAATTCCACCACCGATGACATGAATCGCTGTTAGATTGTTGTCTTTATCGATTGCCGCTCTGTACTTTAACGTATAGGCAGGTCGATAGGTTCCATAGGTCATATCATCTTCTCGAGTATAAACAAGTTTTACAGGCGATTTCATCTTTTGAGATATCAGCGCTGCTTCAACCACAAAGGTTCCGTAGAGACGTCTTCCAAAACCACCACCCATTCTACTCAAGTGAACCTCAATATTTTCTCGAGGCATTTTTAATCGAGTAGCAACAGATCCTTCAGCAGCTTCAGGGGTCTGAACAGGTCCAGAGAGTATGGCTCTATCCTCAGTGACATCCGCAAAGAAGTTCATAGGTTCCATGGTGTTATGTGCTCTAAAAGGAGCTGTATAAGTGCGTTCTAACACCTTAGCAGCTTCTTTAAAGGCCTTTTCTGGATTACCATCCTTACGAGCAGTTTGTAGTGGTAGTCCCGAATAATCATTTAATTTTTTATTGTGATCTACCGTATTTTCTAAGCCTGTCGGAATGGAGACATCAGTTGCATTACCACCCCATCCTGCTTGTTTAACGATTGTTTTAGGCATGTTTTTCCACTCTACTTTGAGGGCTTTTTTAGCTTTCATTACTTGCCAAGTAGACTCACCAACAATCACCACCTGATCGTTAAAGGCGGTAACATCAGACCAACCTCTCGCATCTTCATCATTAAAGGTATTGATGGTAAATACATCTTTGATACCTGGCATATTGATAACTGAAGAAGCGTCAAAAGACTTTAATACTTTTCCAAAAGCAGGTGGATGTACAATCATTGCAGTAAGCATTCCTTCTTTATAAGTATCCAATCCAAAGAGCGGTGTTCCTGTAACAATATTTTTACCATCGACATTCTTTTTAGAGTGTCCAATGATTTTATAATCTGTTAGTTCTTTGAGTTCTACTTCTTCAGGTACTTCCAACATAGATGCTTGCTCGGCAAACACTCCGTAGTGATCTGATTTTCCAGAAGCTTTATGAGTAATGATTCCATCAGAGGTTGTGAGCTCATCAACAGGAACACTCCATGCAGTAGCTGCTGCAGTCAATAACATTTTACGAGCGGTTGCTCCTGCTTGACGCAAAGGAACCCAACTGCTTCCGATGGATCTAGAACCACCAGCAATTTGCCAGTTTCCAAAAAGACCCACATTAAGTGGAGCCTGTTCTACGAGAACATTTTTCCAATCGATATCCAATTCTTCAGCAACTAACATCGGCATCGATGTCTTCACATTTTGACCGATTTCAGGGTTAGGTGACATAATGGTAGCTAGTCCATTTTCACCAATCTTTAAATAACCGTTTAACTCATACCAGTTATTAGGCAAGGCCATTAGTTCTCTTTCAGTTGAATTACAAGATGCAAGCCAATTGAAACTCAAAATGATTCCACCAGAACCAAGGGAAACATTTCTTATAAATTCTCTTCTTGAGGTTTTTGTTTTAAATGTAGACATGATCTTTATAATTAACTGTTAGAGGCTCTTTTGATTGCTTTTTTGATACGTGTATATGTACCGCATCTACATAAGTTCCCACTCATTCCCATTTCGATTTCCTCATCGGATGGATGAGGGTTGTTTTTAAGTAGTGAAACTGCTGTCATGATCTGCCCTGTTTGGCAATAACCACATTGGGGAACGTCTTCTTCAAGCCAGGCTTGTTGAACTGGGTGATCCCCATTTTCAGAGAGGCCTTCAATTGTAGTGATCTCACTGTTGCCTACCATAGAGACTTGTAATTGGCAGGCTCTTGTAGCAATGCCATTTAAATGAATGGTACAGGCACCGCATTGTGCAATACCACAACCGTATTTGGTTCCAACGAGATTTAGATGATCTCTAAGCACCCACAAAATAGGGGTATCAGGCGCCACATCAACTTGATGTGATGATCCGTTAACATTAAGAGTAAATTGAGCCATAGTTTAGTGGTGTTAGTTTGTTTGCGTTACTGTAAAAAGCAACTCCTTAATATAATAAATATTTATATAAGAGCTCGTTTAAGCGATAAGGTTTAAACAATGTTTAACATATTCAATAAAAAAGAATTAGAATAAATGATCTTAAGTTTATTTTCTATTGTGTATATTAGACACTATAAATTTATAAAAAAAATCTTATGAAAACCCTCTTTTTAATACTAATAACATTTCTGTGCTCAATAAGCTCTTATGGATATGATTTAAACACTTCAAATTCATTTGCTTTTAAATTAGAGAAACAACGTGATACCACTAGTTATATTCAAACAGTAGATATTGAAACTGGAACAATTGAAACAGTTAAGGTAATCAATGAACATTATGAAGCTCCTAATTGGCATAAGGACAACTATTTAATTCTCAATAGTAAGGGTAGACTTAAAAAGCTCGATTTAGCAACAAAAGAAGTAAGTGAGATTTATACAGGATCCATTACAGCTTTAAACAATGACCACGGATTGTCACCTGATCACAAAACACTGGTGTTGAGTAATTTTGACAAAACTGGTTCTTCTCTTTCTGAAATGATCTCTTCACTTTATTTGGTTCCTGTTGAGGGTGGAACTCCTAAAAAAGTATCTACTGATGCTATTTGCTTTTGGCATGGATGGAGTCCTGATGGAAAAACACTAGCCTATGTGGGAATGAAAGGAGATAATCTCGATATCTATACCATTCCGGTCAATGGTGGTAAAGCAAAGCGTCTTACAAAGACTGAAGGTCTCGATGATGGACCAGAGTATTCACCAGATGGGAAATACCTTTATATAAACTCCTATCGTTCTGGCCATATGCAATTGTGGAGAATGAGAGCTAATGGATCTAAGCCAGAGCAACTCACCTTTGATAAATATTCTAATTGGTTCCCTCATATATCACCTGACAATAAGTGGATTGCATACATTTCTTATGTTGAGAATCAAGAGCAAAATCACCCTTTTGGTAAAGATGTGAAACTGCGTTTAATGAATATAGAAACACAAGAAATAAAAGATTTAACTCCTGTGTTCTATGGTGGGCAAGGGACGATCAATGTACCCTCTTGGAGTCCTGACAGTAAAAAAGTGGCTTTTGTAAGTTATTCTGTAAAATAATCTTACTAACTTCAAGACAAACTAGTTATATAAAAAATGAAAACAACGACATTTCTAACCTTTGTAGGGGATCAATGTGGGAAGGCAAAAGAGGCGATTCAATTCTACACCTCGATTGTTCCAAACTCAGAAATCAAGAGTATTGTCAACTATAAAGAAGGAGAGGAGGGAGGAACCCCAGAACTCATCAAACACGGTGTTTTTACGCTCAATGGAACAGAGTATATGGTCTCTGAAAGCAATTATAATCACAAGTGGGGTTTTAATCCAGGAGTATCACTCTTCATAAGCAGTAATTCTGAAGCGGAATTAAAAACCCTATTCGATGCCCTTTCTTCAAATGGGGGACAAGTAATGGTGCCTCTTGATAATTACAAGGGAGAAGGAGATTACGGTTTTGGTAAAATGTTTGGATGGTGTGAAGATAAATACGGTATTTCTTGGCAATTGAATCTTGAAGATTGAAGATTATTTTTTAATTTATTTAGTAGAATTTAATTCTATTGTATTGAACCCTTTATTAAATAAATTGCGTTATAACTATTTAGTGACACTTCTCTTTAGTTTGAATATTAGTCTTTTAACTCAAGCTCAAGAATCTTATATAGAAACAATTAAAGGAACAGAAGCTACTCTTCCAATGGTATTTATTAATGGAGGAACATTTAATATGGGTAGTCCAATGTCTGAAGAAGGGCGTCTAAGTGAAGAAGGTCCTACTCATCAAGTTGAAGTGTCCTCTTTTTGGATAGGTCAATTTGAGGTGAGTTGGGATTTGTATAATCTCTTTGTGAGTAGAGAATTGGATGTCAATCAAATAGATAAATCAGAGGAGCTTGAAGTTAGTCTCAATGTAGATGCCGTATCGGGTGCAACAACTCCTTATGTGGAAATGAGCTTTGGAATGGGAGTTGAGGGGTATCCTGCTATAGGTATGACTCAATTGGCAGCAACTAAGTTTTGTGAATGGTTATCTGCAATGACCGGTCATTTTTATCGACTGCCGACAGAAGCAGAATGGGAATATGCATGTAGAGCTGGCAGTACTACTGCTTATAGTTTTGGCAATGATCAAAATGATTTAGAAGACTTTGCTTGGTATGCTCATAATAGCGAAGAGGCTTATCATAAGATTGGAACCAAGAAACCCAATTCATGGGGTTTGTATGATATGCATGGAAATGTAGCTGAATGGACGCTTGATCAGTTTGATCCTACAACCTATAAAAAACGAAAATCAATAACGGTTAATCCCCTTGAGAAGGGAACAACAGTCTATCCAAAAGTGGTAAGAGGAGGTTCTTGGATGGACAGTCCAGAACAATTGCGTTCTGCAGCCAAACAAGCCTCTTCCAAAACTTGGAAAAGACGAGACCCTCAAATGCCAAAAAGTAAATGGTGGCATACCGACGCTCCCTTTGTTGGGTTTAGAGTCGTTCGACCGGAAAATACCCCCTCAATAAAATCTCAAAAAACCTATTGGAATTATGAAACAAACAACTAAATCAAATCAAAGAGAAGAACAGGCTGTGAATTCTCAAAGTCGTCGTGAATTTGTTCAGAAAACGAGTTTAGCTGCTGGAGCTTTATTTACTGTGCCAACTGCATTAGAAAGCATGGCCTATGTCTATGGAGAAAAAAAACTAAAACTTGCCGTAGTAGGATGTGGAGGTAGAGGATCTGGAGCAGTAGTTCAAGCCCTGACAGCAGATGAAAATGTAGAGCTTGTTGCGATGGCTGATGCTTTTGCAGATCGAATTGAAAACAGTTTAAAAGGAATACAAGAGCATTTTGAAGGAGAAAAGAAAATTAACGTAAAAGAAAAACATCGATTTGTAGGATTTGACGCCTATAAAATGGCAATTGATATGGCTGATGTTGTTATTTTAACAACTCCTCCAGGCTTTCGTCCCTATCATTTTGAATATGCGATTTCACAAGATAAACACGTCTTTATGGAAAAGCCAGTAGCTACAGATCCTGTAGGTATTAGAAAAGTTCTAGAAACAGCAAAAATTGCTAAGCAAAAGAAATTGAATGTAGTAGTAGGATTACAACGACACTATCAATCTAAATACATCGACCTTAAAAAACGAGTTGACAATGGAGCTATCGGTAAAATAACTGGTGGCCAAGTCTATTGGAATAGCTCTGGAGTATGGGTTCGAGAACGTCAACCAGGTCAAACGGAATTGGAATATCAAATGAGAAATTGGTATTACTTCAATTGGCTGTGTGGTGATCATATTTTAGAACAACACATTCACAATATTGATGTCGCGAATTGGTTTATTGGAGAATATCCGATTTCTGCTCAAGGAATGGGTGGACGCCAAGTTCGCAATGGTATCGATCACGGCGAAATTTTTGACCATCATTTTGTGGAATTTACATATGCAAGCGGTGCAGTAATTTCAAGTCAATGCCGACACATTCCAGGAACGATGAATCGTGTAGATGAGGTCTTTCAAGGATCTAAAGGGAGCCTCGAAATAGGTAAAGGAGCTATGGTAGATTTAAACGGAAATGAAATTTACAATTACGGGAAGGATAATAATGACCCCAATCCTTATCAGGTAGAGCACGATCGACTTTTTGCCTCTATACGAAATGGAGGTGTCATTGCTGATGCAGAAAATGGAGCGATGAGCACACTTACTGCAATACTAGGACGTATGGCTACTTATTCTGGAGATAAAATTACCTTAGAACAGGTATTAAATTCTGACCATCAAATTATGCCAGCAGAAGTTGATTGGAATACAACTCCGCCTTCACTTCCAGATACAGATGGTCACTATCCAATACCAACACCAGGTAAAACAAAATACTTTTAAGATGAACAGAAGAAAATTTAATCAATTGGCAACAATAGCTGGTCTTGGAATGTTTTCAGGAGCTTCTGCCTTGGCTAATGAAGCTACATTAATAAAGAAGAATAGTTTCAATTTAAAATACGCACCTCATTTAGGGATGTTTAAGAATCTTGCAGGTGAGGATCCCATCGATCAGTTAAACTTTATGGCAGACCAAGGTTTTACTGCTTTTGAGGATAATGAAATGAGAAACAGAGAACTTAGTCTTCAACAGAAGATGGCTCAAACAATGGAGAGAAGAGGTCTGCAGATGGGGGTTTTTGTCGCTCATAAAATATATTGGACTCAACCCAATTTAACTAGTGGCGATCTCAGCTTAAGAGAAGAGTTTTTAAACGATATAAAAAACTCAATTGAAGTTGCTAAAAGAGTCAATGCCAAATGGATGACAGTTGTTCCCGGCTTTGTCGATATGAGACAGAAAATGGAATATCAGACTGCACATGTTGTTGAGAGTCTAAAACAAGCCAGTGCCTTATTGGAACCTCATGGAATCACCATGGTATTAGAACCTTTAAATTTTAGAAATCATCCAGGATTGTTTTTGTCTGAAAGTCCACAAGCTTATTCCATATGTAAGGCTGTAGATTCACCTTCCTGTAAGATTTTATTTGATATCTATCATCAGCAAATTCAAGAGGGAAATCTTATCCCCAATATTGAACAATCTTGGGAAGAAATAGCTTATTTCCAAATCGGTGATAATCCTGGTCGAAAAGAACCAACAACAGGGGAAATCAATTATAAAAATGTATTTAAATACATTCACAGTCGTGGTTATAATGGAATTCTAGGAATGGAACACGGTAATAGTCGCCCTGATAAAGAAGGTGAACTAGCGGTGATCGAAGCCTATAAACAGGTGGATCAGTTTTTATAGGATTTGATAAATTGGAGATGATTGTAAAACAAAAAAGCCTGAACAGATGTTCAGGCTTTTTCTTTGTACACCCTAAGGAGCTATTCTCGAACCAGAGTTTGGAGTTTTTGAAAGATTTTTAGAGAATTTATTAGACTTGATCCAGTTGTTTTGGTTAAAGAGGCTAATATTGATTAATCCATATTTTAGGAATATTGGAGAAATTATCTTATTTGGATTGTTAAATAAATTATTTATAATGGTAAATAC
>DAIRFL010000064.1:0-9104 GCA_036795105.1 Flavobacteriaceae bacterium
TATTACAAACAGTGGGCCTCTAAGGAAGAAAAAGATCAAAATTTCAAAGATTTAATTGAATTGCAGCGATCCATGGGATTCGATTTGCTTCTAAACGAACACCGTTATATCCAAAAAGGTGTAGATCAAATTGCAGTGATTGGAGTGGAGAACTGGGGTCAAGGTTTTAAACAAAAAGGAGATTTAGAAAAAGCATCAATGGGAACTTCAAAATCTGATTTTAAAATCTTACTCTCACATGATCCTACCCATTGGGAATCTCAGGTGATTAAACACGAAGATCACTATCATTTAACCTTAAGTGGTCATACTCATGGAATGCAATTCGGAATTGAAATTCCTGGATGGATCAAATGGAGTCCAGTTAAATGGCGCTATAAATACTGGGCTGGTATCTATAAAGAAATGGATCGATTTATCAACGTCAATAGAGGGTTTGGATTCTTAGCCTACCCTGGAAGATTCGGAATCTATCCTGAGATTTCAGTTATCAGACTCAAGAAATCAAATAAGGTCTAAAGTGCCGTTTTAGAAGCCATTAGCTTGTAAGTAATTCTTTTTTATTACATTTGATTGTAAATAAAGGCTATTGATATGTCAAAATTTGGAGAATTAATCGATTTAGAAGTACCAGTTTTAATTGACTTCTACGCAGAGTGGAGTGAACCTTCTATTGCTATGCATCCTGTTTTAAAAGATGTAGCTGCTGCACTCGGAGATAAGGGAAAAGTCATTAAAATTGATGCAGATAAAAACAAAGAATTATCTGAAGCACTTCGAGTTAAAGGCTTACCAACACTTATGATTTACAAAAGAGGAGAAATGCTCTGGCGTCAATCTGGTGAACAAGATGCCAATACACTTATTGGTATCATCAACGAATACGTCTAATTTCCTAGATCTAAGGTATCTGGGGCACCTAGAGGTACTTCCTGTTTTCCGTCACCCATAAAATGTTCAAATCTATCGACATAAGAGTTGAATAGATCTCTTTCAATTAAAGTTTTTTCTTCATCTTCAATTGAAACGAGGTAGATATCTACGATTCTTCTATACGCTTCTAAATCTGATACCAATTGATCGATATAGGCGTATTGATAATCGTAATCGGTATGTGAATAGTAATTTAATCGTTCTTGGTAGATGGTCTTTAATCGATTGAATAATTCCTCTCCTTTTTGAGGTTCTCCGACTTGAAAGTATCCAGATAAGAAAGGTTCCACAAAGGTGTAAAAACCAAATTTTTCAACAGGCATTTTTTCTAAGGACAAATTGATAATTGTTTTGGCTTTGTCGTATTTGTTTTCTTGAATTAAGGATTCTACCAATCGAGCTAAATTCCCTCTAAAGGTCAATCCTTGAATTCTAGTTTGGGTGTCTAGATACACATCTGGGTCTTCGCTATTTCCCCATTCCCAGTTCATGACGATGTCATACATTAGGTCGGTATCGATACGACCCAAGTCATATGCATTTCTATTTTCCGTTTTAATAGGAATGAGTTTATAGGCTAATCCGTCTAATTGAAGGTATTCTTTCATCCACAGGTATTCTCCTGGATCAAAACTTCCTCCAGAAAAATAGATAGGACGTTCCCAATTGTTATTAGCGAGTATGTCCAGCATTAGAATTCTATTTTTACCTATGGCACTTTGAGGAAGATCAATATCGATATAATCGAGAATGAGATCTGCATCTTCTGCTTTTACGATACCGCTTTTTAAGACGTTCTCTTTATTGACTGGAATTCTTATTTTATTGGTAGGGTAGTAGACAATATCGAGACTGTTTTCTGGGTATTGAGAAAGATCTGCTCCCTGTTGTTCGAGTAGGTATTTGAGTTTGGTTTCAGGTTTATTGGAACCTATCCAAATCATAAAGTCCTTTATATCCCATCTTTTTTCAGTTCGCTCTTGATAGTAGATAGCATCTAAAGAACCGTATCTGTAATCCTTGTGAGTCAACTGACTAGGAACTGGATTCGAGGTATAAGCTTGACGTTTCATTTGATCGGCATACCAGTCAGTAGCGATTAAACTAGAATTAACAATTCGAACATCGGTGCGATAGCCTTCGATTTCTTGAATATACCAAAGAGGGAAGGTGTCGTTATCTCCAATGGTAAATAAGATAGCTCCATTGTCTTTTGAGGTGGATTCCAAATAGGCTTTGGCAGTGGAGCGTGCTGTATATCGATTCGATCGATCGTGATCGTCCCAATTTTGAAAAGCCATAAGTAGCGGTACAGCAGCAATACAAAGACCAACGGTAGCAGGTGCCAGCCAATTCGCTTTAATTTTAGAGTTCAATTCATCGAATAAACCATAGACCCCTAATCCAATCCATATGGCAAATACATAGAAGGATCCCACTAGGGAGTAGTCTCGTTCTCTAGGTTGGAATATAGGTGGATTGGTATAGAACTGAATAGCAATACCCGTAAATAAAAAGAATACCAAGAGTACCCAAAATTGTTTTTTATCTCTTTTAAACTGAAAGGCAATACCCAATAGTCCTAGTATTAATGGAAGGAAATAATAGGTGTTTCTACCTTTGTTTTCCAATACTTCAGAAGGTAAATTGTCTTGAGGACCTAGGCGTATTTCATCGATGAAATCAATTCCAGAGAGCCAATTTCCGTGATTATCGTATTTTCCTTGAACATCGTCTTGTTTTCCGACGTAGTTCCACAGAAAATACCTCCAGTACATATAGCCAAATTGATAGCTAAACATATATTCCAAGTTCTCTAAAAGTGTAGGGGGTTGAACTTCAATATATTCACTAAAGTCTCTTAGAAATTGAACGTATTGTTCTTCGGTAATTTCCCTAGTCATATAACCTCTTCTAAAGTTTTCTACCGTACTTCTGAGTTCTTGGCTATAGGCGTATTCTGATTTGATTTCAAATTCTAAAGGAGAAAAATACCTCATATAATTTTCAGCATTCTGCTCACTCCACATACGAGGTAACAGACCTACGTGATCAGGATCAGCTCCCTGCATCGCTCCCTCAAAATTGTTGACAATTTCATAAGTTCCTGTCTGCTCGTTCTTTTCGTATTTAGGTTTGTCATCCTTTGGGACACTAACCATTGAAAAAGCATTTGAATAATAGGATCCATAAACAGGACTATCTACACTAGGGTATTGTTCTCTGTTGTAATAAGCTAGTAAGGACCTAGCATCTGAAGGGTCATTCTCATTAATGATGACGCCTGAATTAGCTCTTATAGGGAGCATGAGCCATGTTGAAAACCCTAACATTAAAAACAGGGCGGAAAGCACAAAGGTGTTTGCTCTGTAATTCTTTGAGGCTCTAGTTTTCTTTAAGGCGTAATAAAAAACAGCAATAAAGGCGATTACCGTGATAATGGTTCCTGAATTAAAAGGAAGACCTATTTCATTTACAAAGAAGACTTCTGCCCAACCAAAGAGTTTGAGAACATAGGTAAGGGAAAACTTATATACGAGCATCAAAGCAATTATCGACACAATATTTGCAATGAGAAAGTTTTTAACTGTTGTAGTCTTATAGCGTTTAAAGTAGTAGAGTAATCCTATAGAAGGAATCGCTAAAAAGCCCATAAATTGAACTCCAAAAGTCAGTCCAATAATAAACCATATAAGAACCAACCAACGATCTCCTCTTGGACTGTCGATATGATCAGTCCATTTAAGACCTAGCCACAGTAGAAGTGCCATTACAAAACTAGCTGAAGCATATACTTCAGTTTCTACTGCATTAAACCAAAAACTATCTGAAAAAGTAAAAGCTAGTGCTCCAACAAATGCTGAACCTAGAAGAGCTATTGCTTTTTGTTCTGAGAGTTCTTTTGATTCACCGATGAGTTTTCTTCCCAAGTTGGTAATCGTCCAAAATAAAAACAGAATCGTAAAGGCAGATGAGACACTGGAAACGTAATTCACCATTCGTGCAATCTCAGTGTTGTCAATCGCAAACATTGCAAAAAAGGCTCCTATCATTTGAAGAAGCGGAGCTCCTGGAGGATGTCCTACTTGTAATCTTGCAGAAGTTGCAATATACTCTCCTGCATCCCAATAACTTGCAGTGGGTTCAACAGTGATTCCGTAGGTGATTAATGCTATTGCAAAGACGAACCATCCTAAGCGACGATTCCACAATTCATATTGGCTTGAAAACATAGTATTGTATTGATAAGCAGAGGTGAAAATACGAAAATCGTTTTAGCAAAACATCAAAAGTTTGTTAAACTCATTGGAATCAAAATGCACCTTTTTAAGAATAGCTATAAAAAAAATTAAAATGAAGTCATTTTTATTTGTGCAAATAAAACTTTGTATTAAATTTGCAGCCGCAATGGCCTATGGTGTAATTGGCAACACAGCTGGTTTTGGTCCAGTCGTTCTAGGTTCGAGTCCTAGTAGGCCAACTGCTTAACCCTCAACTTTTAGTTGGGGGTTTTTTTATGCTTTTAACCTAAGGGAATAATTTCTTAATCCTTTATTTTGAAAATCATATATATATAGGTATATTTGCATCGTTATTTTTTAGAAGATCAAATGACGAGGGGACAGAAGTCCCCTCTTTTATTACCCATAGGTTATGAATTTTAACGAGACCGTTGAAAAATTATTGGAAGAAGGATTGTCATCTCGTGAGGATTTATTTTTAATCGATTTAAAGATTAGTCCCGATAAGAGAATTATGATCACTCTCGATGGAGATAAGGGGGTAACATTGAAAGACTGTATGGATATCAGCAGAGCAGTGGAACACAATTTAGATCGTGAAGAAACTGATTTCGCATTGGAGGTGAGTTCTGTTGGAGCATCAGCTCCTCTGAAATTAGCTAGACAGTACAAAAAAAATATAGGAAGAAAGTTGTCCGTTAGAACAGCTCAGGGAACCGAGGAAGGTACCCTAACTGAATTAAGTGATGACACATTTACCATAAAGTGGAAGGCTCGTGAGCCTAAACCGATAGGAAAAGGAAAACACACCGTTGAAAAGGAGCGTTCATACGCTTATTCAGAGGTGGAAGAAGCAAAAGTTATTTTAAAATTTTAATTGTAGAGCGAGATGGAAAATATTGCGCTAATTGAATCGTTTTCAGAATTTAAAGATGATAAATTCATCGACAGAGTTACCTTAATGGCAATTCTAGAGGAGGTTTTTAGAGCAGCTTTAAAGAAAAAGTACGGATCTGATGATAATTTCGATATCATTATTAACCCAGATAAGGGGGATTTAGAAATTTGGAGAAACAGAATCGTTGTAGAGGATGGAGAAGTAGAAGATCCAAATGAGGAAATTTCACTTACAGATGCACGTAAGATTGAGCCTGATTTTGAGGTTGGTGAAGATGTGTCTGAGGAAGTGAAATTAATCGATCTTGGTAGACGTGCTATTTTAGCACTTCGTCAAAACTTAGTTGCTAAGATTCACGAACACGACAACACAACCATTTACAAACAATTTAAAGATTTGGAAGGGGAGTTGTACACTGCTGAAGTACACCATATCAGACATCAAGCAATTATCTTATTAGACGATGAAGGAAATGAAATTATCCTTCCTAAAGATCGTCAAATCCCTTCTGATTTCTTCAGAAAAGGAGATAATGTTAGAGGTATTATTGAAACTGTTGAATTGCGTGGAAACAAACCTGCAATTATCATGTCTAGAACTTCACCTAAGTTCTTAGAGCAATTGTTCTTCCAAGAAATACCAGAAGTATTTGACGGATTAATCACTGTTAAAAAAGTAGTTCGTATCCCAGGAGAAAAAGCAAAAGTTGCTGTTGATTCTTACGATGATCGTATCGATCCAGTTGGAGCATGTGTGGGTATGAAAGGATCTAGAATTCACGGAATTGTTCGTGAACTAGGAAATGAAAATATCGATGTTATCAATTTTACTAACAATACACAACTCTTAATCACAAGAGCGCTTAGTCCTGCAAGAGTTACTTCTGTTAAAATAGACGAAGAAGCGAAGACAGCAGAAGTTTACTTAAAACCTGAAGAGGTTTCTAAGGCGATTGGACGTGGAGGACACAATATTCGTTTAGCTGGTCAATTAACTGGTTATGAAATAGATGTGTATAGAGAAGGTATAGAGGAAGATGTTGAACTTACAGAATTCTCTGATGAAATTGAAGGATGGATCATCGAAGCCTTTAAGGCTATTGGTCTCGATACAGCAAGATCTGTATTGGAACAAGATGTTAAAGATTTAGAGAAACGAACCGATTTAGAAGAGGAGACAATTTTAGATGTTGTTCGTATCTTAAAAGAAGAATTAGAAGATTAAGCTATATATTAGCAAAAATAAAATTAGAAGCAAGAACGTTTTATGGCAGATAATGCGACAATAAGGCTCAATAAAGTTTTAAGAGAACTCAATATTTCACTCGATAGAGCAGTGGATTACCTCAAATCTAAAGATATAGAGATTGAGGCGCGTCCTACTACTAAAATCTCTGAGGAGGTTCATCAAGTGTTATTGGATGAGTTCCAAACCGATATGACCAAAAAAGTTGCTTCTAAGGAAGTGAGTGAGGAGAAGCGCAAGGAGAAAGAGGCCCTTTTGGCTAAATTAGAACAAGAACAGGAAGAGAAGCGCTTAGCTCAAGAGAAAAAAGATTCTGAAATCATCAAGGCATCTAGCGGATTAAACAAACCAAAAATGGTTGGTAAGATCGATTTAGATGCAGATAAAAAGAAGGCAGAACCTAAGGCTGAGGTTGTTAAAGAAGAACCTAAGAAGGAAGCTGCTCCAGTTGTAAAAGAAGAAGCTCCAAAGCCTGTAGATAAGCCTAAAAAGGAAGCTCCGACAAAGACTGAGGTTGTTAAAGAAGAACAACCTAAAGAAGAAACGATTGAGAAGACCACCGAGGATAAAAAAGAGGATACTCAATTTAAAACGAAGTATACCAAACTCTCTGGTCCAAAAATTACAGGTGATAAGATTGACTTGAGTCAGTTTAATAAGCCAAAGAAGAAAAAAGTTGTCGCTACAGACGATAAGAAGGACGATAAAAAGCGTAAGCGTAAGAGAATTAGCTCTAATAATCAATCTAGAGATAATGCCAACAAGGCGAAACGTGGAGGTAAACGTCAACAAGTAATCAAGGAGGGTCCAACGGACGAAGAAGTACAAAAACAAGTACGTGAAACTCTTGAAAAGCTTCAAGGTAAATCCAAAGGAAAAGGAGCTAAATACCGTAGAGATAAGAGAGATCAGCACAAACAACAAACAGAGCAAGAGAAAGAGCAACAGGAATTAGAAAGTAAAATCTTAAAAGTAACTGAATTTGTTACTGCTAATGAGATTGCTACCATGATGAATGTGGCTCCAACAGAAATTATATCTGCTTGTATGTCATTGGGTATGATGGTGACGATGAATCAACGTTTAGATGCTGAAACCCTATCTATTGTAGCTGAAGAATTTGGATTTAAGGTAGAATTTGTAACTGCTGATGTAGAGGAAGATGTTGAAGAAGTAGTTGATGCACCTGAATCATTAAAACCTAGAGCTCCAATCGTTACAGTGATGGGGCACGTGGATCACGGTAAAACATCACTTTTGGATTACGTTCGTAAAGAAAATGTAATCGCGGGTGAGAGTGGTGGAATTACACAGCACATCGGAGCCTATGGAGTAAAACTTGAAAACGGAGAACGTATTACATTTTTAGATACTCCTGGTCACGAGGCCTTTACAGCAATGCGTGCTCGTGGTGCTCAAATTACCGATATTGCAATTATTGTAATTGCTGCGGATGATGATATTATGCCTCAAACAAAAGAGGCGATTGCTCACGCACAGGCTGCCGGGGTACCAATTGTATTTGCAATAAACAAGGTAGACCGTCCGACTGCGAATCCCGATAAGATTAAAGAAGGATTAGCAAATATGAATTTATTAGTTGAAGATTGGGGAGGTAAAGTACAATCTCACGATATTTCAGCTAAAACTGGAGAAGGAATACAAGAACTTTTAGAAAAAGTACTCTTAGAGGCAGAACTCTTAGAGCTTAAAGCCAATCCAGACAAATTAGCTGTAGGTTCAGTAGTCGAAGCCTTTTTAGATAAGGGTAGAGGTTATGTTTCTACCATTATTGTGCAAGCTGGAACCCTTAAAATAGGGGATTATGTATTAGCTGGTACTTGTAGTGGTAAGGTAAAAGCCATGCACGATGAACGAGGAAAATCTGTTAAAGAAGCTGGTCCTTCAACTCCTATATCAATTCTTGGATTGGATGGTGCGCCTCAGGCAGGTGATAAGTTCTCAGTACTTGAGGATGAGCGTGAAGCGAAACAAATCGCGACTAAACGTTCACAATTACTCAGAGAGCAATCTGTTAGAACACAACGACATATAACTCTTGATGAGATTGGAAGACGTATCGCTCTTGGTGACTTTAAAGAACTCAACGTAATCCTTAAAGGGGATGTGGATGGTTCTGTTGAAGCACTTACAGATTCATTCCAGAAATTATCAACTGATGAAATTCAAGTAAATATCATTCATAAAGGTGTAGGTCCTATTACAGAATCAGACGTTTTATTAGCTTCTGCATCCGATGCAGTAGTAATTGGATTTAACGTAAGACCAATGGGTAATGCCCGTGATATTGCTGATAAGGAAGAAATCGATATCAGAATGTACTCCATTATCTACGATGCGATTAACGATCTTAAAGATGCGATGGAAGGAATGTTATCTCCAGAGCTCAAAGAAGAAATTACCGGTACTGCTGAAATTAGAGAAACCTTTAAAATCTCTAAGATTGGTACCATTGCAGGATGTATGGTCTTAAACGGTAAAATCTTTAGAAATTCACAAATTAGATTGATTCGCGATGGAGTAGTAATCTTTACCGGAGAACTCGCTTCATTGAAACGATTTAAAGACGATGTGAAGGAAGTATCTAAAGGATACGATTGTGGATTACAAGTCAAAAACTACAACGACATCAAAGAAGGGGATCAAGTAGAAGCCTTCCAAGAAGTTGAGGTTAAGAAAAAGCTTAAATAAGTTTAAGTGAATAAGATTAAAAAATCCAGTAGTTTTACTGGATTTTTTTTGGTTTTAAAAGTACGGATACAGGG
>DAIRFL010000065.1:0-9035 GCA_036795105.1 Flavobacteriaceae bacterium
CTGTTTGTAATCTCCATAATCGTGATTACCTAAAATGGAAAAGACTCCGTCTTTAGCATTTAAATTTGAAAACAGATCCTTCCAATCATTCATCTCTGAAGCTTCATTATTTACAAGGTCACCAGTAAAGAAAATAACATCCGATTCTTGCTTATTGATCAATTCAACACCGTAGGCCACTTTGTCAAAATCGTCAAAAGAACCTGAATGAATATCCGATATATGAGTAATTTGATAGCCTTCAAATGCTTCTGGCAAATCATCAAATTCCAATTCGTATTCCAATACCTTATAGTTGTATTTTCCCTTGTACATTCCATAGAGCAATGCCCCAAATGGAAGTGAAGCTATCCCGAGTGCTATCAGTGAAATAAATTTTCTTCTCGAAGGAATTGAAGCATTGCTCGATGAGAAAAATTTAGTAACCATCCAATGCAATGAACGATAGATATCTTCAGAGAACAAAAAGGCTACCACTAAGAGTTTAAAGACAATCATCGCCATCACAAAACTCATGGCGTACATCTTAGAAGGTGTGAGAACATCGGTCAAATCCGATCTCCATATAAACTGATAAAAGAGATTTAAAATAACATATGCCCACACTAGACCAATACCTATTAATAATGGTGTTTTAGAATATACTGTTCTAAAAGCTTGAAAGGCATACCAACCTAATAATAGGTAAAAAATCAAAAAAATAGTCCAGCGCATAAAATTATTTTGGGCAAAGTTACACTCTTTGAGAAAGATAAACTCTTAAGATTTTCCTAAAGCTTTTTGTACACTGTTTAATACAATTGAGGATGTTTCATAAGATTGATTGTCTTGAAGCATTGAAGGAGAACTCATAGCAACCTTATCGGTGAGATCTATTTTGTGTTCTGCAACCACTCCTGAAAGATGAATGGCTTTAAAACCTGTTCGATCAAATTCGAGAACATTGGAATCATTAATGCCTGATCCAGGCATAATAACTATTGAGCTGGTTTGAAGTTGAAGGCGTTCTAATAGTGAAATCCCTTCAATTGCTTTTGACTGTTGACCTGAACTAAGTAAAATATCTACTCCTAAGCGCTCCAGCTCTTTTAATGCTAATTCTGGATTCTCAACCCAATCGAAGGCTCTATGGAATGTAAAAGTCATTCCTGATGCTGCCTTAATGAGTTCTTTTGTTCGATTTACATCTATGGTAAAGTCAGGATTTAAAACCCCTGAAACAACTCCTTTAAATCCCATTGATTTAACGAGTTCAATATCAGAAAGCATCATTTGAAATTCATGATCACTATAGGTAAAATCACCCATTCGAGGACGAATTAATACATGGACCGGTATAGATATTTGTTCTTTAACCTGTTTTAATAAGCCGTAAGAGGGCGTTAAGCCTCCTACTCCAAGAGCAGTACACAATTCAATGCGATCCGCTCCTGTACTTTGAGCTATCAAAGCCGATTTTAAACTACTTGCACATACTTCTACTATCATAACTCAAAGGTAATCAAATGCAGTTTATCGATAAAATTAGGTCGTTTATCGAATCCATTTTATTCTTCCATCATTATTTCAAAGCTTTGTGTTGATGATCATTAAATCCCAAATCTTGAGAACTCGACAATACCATTCTCGAGATCAAAGTAATGGTGAATAAATAATCAAAAATGAAAACATTAATTAAATCAGTACTTTTTGTATCAGTTGTCCTTGTAACATCTTGCAATAAAACAGACACTAATAATTCATTTCCACTATCAGATGATCAATTATTAATTGAGAATAAACTTGGATTAAGCACCGTAAATCACAATAATAATAAATCTGAAATTGACTCGAATTTTATTGAATTTGATAAATACATAGATAGGAATTCAAAAGAAACTTATACGATCTACAGAAACAATTTGAATTTAAATGAGTACATCGTTGAGAAAGAGATTAATAATAAAACAAAGAAACTATTGCGCATCAACTCAATACTGGACAAAGATCTCAATGGAAGTTTGCAAATTAAAAACCTTTTAAATATGACAGAAATTGAGATTAACTATTTAGATGGTCGTCCTATTACCGATAAATATTCAATGAGCAATCGTTTAAATTTTTGTCAAGCTGACCCTAATGAGACCATCTCGGAATGTGTAGAACGAGAAACCGATGAATTTTGTTCCGATCTTGTTTCAACTTTAGCATACTATACTAATCCTAGCATACACGTTCTAATAATCATTCTTTGCAGTTGTGAAATAAGTGAATAATCCCTAACTTTTTATATTATGAAAACAAACAAATTTACTCTTTTAATCATTGGTTTTGTCATCGTTACCCTTGGAGCATTATTAAAAATCCTAAAAATTGATAATTCTGATTATCTAATATGGCTAGGCTTAGTAATTGAATTAATTGCAATTCTTAAATTAATCAGCAATACACTGTCCAATAAAGGGTCCAAATAGAATCTATTCTTTGTCTGAGGGTTAAATTTTTAATGCAGAAACACTATCTTGCAATTAAATAACCCTCGGATGAAAAGAAGAAATTTTATTCAAAAAGCTGGTTTGAGTGCTGCTTCAATAGCGGCCACTCCCCTTTTGGCTAAAGAATCAGATAAAAAGCCACTACAAAAAACATTTTCTACAAAGAATATACCAATAGCGATCTGTACTTGGAATTGCCCTAATGCTACTGCTAAGGCTTGGGAAGTTTTAAACGAAGGTGGGTCAGCTCTCGATGCTGTAGAACAAGGAGTTATGATTGAAGAAGCTGATTTAGAAAACCAATCAGTTGGTAATGGTGGTCGTCCTGATCGCGATGGAAATGTAACCCTAGACGCTTGTATTATGGACCATACTGGTAATGCAGGTTCTGTTGTATACCTTCAAAACATAGAGCATCCTGTATCGGTTGCCAGAAAGGTTATGGAAGATACACCTCATGTAATTTTAGCTGGAAAAGGCGCTGAGCAATTTGCGTATGAAAAGGGATTTAAAAAAGTGAATTTACTCTCAGAAAAATCCAAAAAAGAGTGGGAAGAATGGAAAGTAAATTCAGAATACAAACCCATCATCAATATTGAAAACCACGATACTATCGGAATGCTCGCCATCGACAAAGAAGGCAGAATTTCAGGAGCTTGTACCACCTCTGGAATGGCATACAAAATGGCTGGAAGAGTTGGGGATTCACCAATCATTGGATCAGGATTATTTATCGATGATGAAGTTGGAGGTGCCACTGCAACAGGAATGGGTGAGCTCGTTTTAAAAACTGTTGGAAGTTTCTTAATCGTAGAATTGATGCGTCAAGGCTATTCACCACAAGAAGCTTGTGAAGAAGGTATTCGAAGAATTGTCGCTAAAAACAACAACTATAAAGAATTTCAAATTGGCTATCTAGCTATGAATAAGGCTGGAGAAGTTGGATGCTATTGCCTACACAAAGGATTTAGCTATAGTAAATACACTAAAGAAGGCCAAATAGAGATTGCATCAGATTCCTATTTAAACAGTTAAATTTTAGTTTGTATATCTTTTTTATAAAACACAAATCTTTGTAGTTTTACCACATAGCCATAAGATATGTCAAACAAAAAAAGACTCTTTCTCGTAGATGCCTACGCACTTATATTTAGAGGGTATTACGCCCTGATCAAAAATCCCCGAATAAACTCTAAAGGAATGGACACTTCTGCCATTTTAGGGTTTATGAATTCGCTTTTTGAAGTGATCAGAAAAGAAAAACCCGATCATTTAGCAGTCTGTTTTGACAAAGGAGGAAGCAGTGAACGCACTGCAATCTTTCCCGAATACAAAGCCAATAGAGCAGCAACTCCTGATGCAATAAAAATTGCAGTCCCCTACATTCATCAAATTCTGGAAGGAATGAACATTCCAATTATTGAACAAGAAGGAATGGAAGCCGATGATCTCATTGGGACCTTAGCTAAACAGGCAGAAAAAGAAAACTATCAAGTTTTTATGGTGACTCCCGATAAGGACTTTGGACAGTTAGTCTCAGAAAATATCTTCATGTATCGCCCAGCTCGTATGGGCAATGGAATTGAAATTTGGGGAATACCTGAAGTTCAAAAACGATTTGGAGTTCAGACTCCTGAGCAGGTCATCGATTATTTAGGAATGATGGGAGATGCCAGTGATAATATACCAGGATTACCTGGAGTCGGAGACAAGACCGCTAGAAAATTCATTGAGGCCTACGGATCTATGGAAGGACTTTTAGCTAATACTCATGAACTTAAAGGCAAGATGAAAGAACGTGTGGAAGCTAGCAAAGATCTTGGTTTACTTTCAAAGGAATTAGCGACCATCAATCTGAATTGCGATGTGAGTTTTAATGAAAAAGAATTTGAACTCTCTGAACCCGATAGTCAAAAAGTTCAAGAAGTATTTGAAGAATTAGAATTCAGAAGGCTCAAAGAACAGTTCTTAAAACTCTTTTTCAAAGCTACTGACAGAGAAGAATCAAATGCTGCTACTAAAGAAACACCAAAAGAAGTTGAAAAGAAACCTTCTTCAGCTGGTGCTGGACAATTTTCACTCTTCGATGCTCAGGGTAATGCAACAGCAGAAACAACTGTGTACAGCTCAAGAAAAAGCGCTGTAGATGTACCTCACCTCTACCAATTAATAGACTCTGATTTTGCTTTAGAACTCTTTGTAGAAAAATTATTAAAACAGCCTAAGGTTGCATTTGCTTGTCTAAGTGATCAGGGGGACCCGCTGCAGGCAAATCTCATTGGAATATCATTCTCCTGGGAAGCACATAAAGGATATTATATACCTATAGATAAAGATCGTGTTCAAGCAGAAAAAACACTCACTTACCTAAAAGACTTCTTTACAGATCGTACTATTTTAAAACTAGGGCATCAACTCAAGCAAGATGCTAAGTTGCTCCATTGCTACCAGATCAAATTAAGTGCTCCCATCTTTGATTCATCTCTTGCTCATTACCTAATCAATCCAGATATGAGGCATCAAATTGAGGTGCTCTCTGAAACCTATTTGAATTACAGTCCTATGAGCATGGAAGAACTCATAGGAAAAGGTCGTTCCAAAATTGCTTTAAGCGATTCTACTATCGAAAAGCAAACGACTTACTGTTGTGAGTTGGCTGATTTGAGCTTACAACTTTCTGAACATTTTCAATCTGAATTAAAAGAAGCTGAAACGCTTAAACTATACAACGAGATTGAACTTCCACTTCTAATGGTATTAACTGCCATGGAAATAGAGGGAATCAATTTAGACGTCGATTTTTTAAACAATTTAAAAAAAGATCTCAACCAAGATATTTTAAGTTTAGAACAAAAGATCTACGAACTCGCTGGAGAAGAGTTTAATATTTCATCTCCTAAACAACTTGGAGATATTCTATTTGGAAAATTAAAACTAATCGACAAGCCTAAAAAGACCAAGACTGGTCAGTATTCTACTGCCGAGGAAGTCCTCTCCTATCTCGCTAAAGATCACGAGATTATAGCTAAGGTGATTGAATTTAGAGGTCTTTCTAAACTCAAGAGCACCTATGTAGATGCCCTACCTGAACAAATAAATCCAGTAAGCAAGAGGGTTCACACAGAATACTCTCAAACAGTTGCTGCCACAGGCCGATTGAGTTCTATTAATCCCAACCTCCAAAATATTCCTATACGAACTGAGCGAGGAAGACAGATTCGAAAGGCCTTTGTTCCAAGAAATGAAGATTTTACCCTAATGGCGGCGGATTACTCTCAAATTGAATTGAGAATCATTGCAGCTCTATCGGAGGAGACCACCATGATTGAATCCTTTCAAAGAGGTGAGGATATTCACGCATCCACAGCTTCACAGGTATTTGGTGTTCCTTTAGAAGAGGTCACAAGAGAGCAACGTTCCAATGCAAAGACCGTTAATTTTGGAATTATCTATGGAGTATCAGCTTTTGGACTCTCCAATCAAACCGATTTGTCGAGAAGCGAAGCCAAAGAGCTCATCGACACTTATTACCAAACCTATCCAAAACTAAGAGCCTATATGAACGATCAGGTTAATTTTGCGAGAGACCACGGATATGTCAGTACTGTTTTGGGCAGAAGACGTTATTTAAAAGACATCAATAACAACAATGCCATCGTCAGAGGTGCTGCTGAACGAAACGCAATCAATGCTCCTATTCAGGGATCTGCAGCTGATATTATCAAGATTGCAATGATCAATATTCAGAAACTTTTAGAAGAAGGCAATTATAAGACTAAAATGCTTCTTCAAGTTCACGATGAATTGGTTTTTGACCTCTATAAAGAAGAGCGAGATAGCCTTTCAACTCTTATAAAAAAAGCAATGGAAAACGCCTTTAAACTTTCAGTTCCCTTAACCGTAGAGATGGGTTATGGAGACAATTGGCTGGAGGCACATTAATTGGAATAATTATCAAGAAGACTTTTAGAGTATATTTTTTTTAATTTTTTCCTAAAAACACATCTGGTATTCAAACAAATATACTTACATTTGCACCCCGTTTATAGGGAAATCGTGTTTAATATATAAATTAATCAGTGTGGACACATTAAGTTACAAGACAGTTTCTGCCAATAAGAACACCGTTGAAAAGCAGTGGGTGTTAGTTGATGCCGAAGGAGAAACATTAGGAAGATTAGCATCTAAAGTTGCAATCATCCTCAGAGGAAAAAACAAGCCAAACTTTACACCTCATGTAGATTGTGGTGATAATGTTATTGTTATCAATGCAGAGAAGGTTCAACTTACAGGAACCAAAATGCAAGATAAGACCTATATCCGTCACACTGGATATCCAGGAGGTCAACGTTCATTAACTGCTACTGAATTAATGGAGAAAAATCCAGTTGGTTTAGTTGAAAAAGCAATTAAAGGAATGTTACCAAAAAACAAATTAGGTTCTGCTATTTACAGAAACCTAAAAGTTTACGCTGGAACTGAGCACGGTCAAGAAGCACAAAAACCTACAGTAATTAATTTAAAAGATTTTAGGTAATGGGAGTAGTTCACAAAATCGGTAGAAGAAAAACAGCTGTTGCTCGTGTATACCTTTCAGAAGGAAAAGGGAACATCACTATCAACAAAAAAGACGTAGCAGATTACTTCACTACTGCAACCTTACAATACAAAATAAACCAACCATTTGCGTTAACTGGAACTGAAGGTTCTTACGATGTTAAAGTAAATGTGTTTGGAGGTGGTATCACAGGACAAGCTGAAGCAGTTCGCTTAGCGATCTCTAGAGCTCTTTGTGAAATCAACGAAGAAAATAGAGCTTCATTAAAGCCAGAAGGATTACTTACAAGAGACCCAAGAATGGTTGAACGTAAGAAATTCGGTCAGAAGAAAGCTCGTAAGAAATTCCAGTTCTCTAAACGTTAATCGTTTTAAGATTGGTAGGGGGTTTTTACCCCCTTTGTTGTTCATTAACACGTCCTATTAGGACACCCTGAATAAGTTGTTATCTGGAATAGTTCCAGAAACTAGTTTAGCATCTAAATACCTTAACGAGTGCCACTCAATAAAAGGTATTGCTAATTAAAAAATGTAAAAAGAACGTAAACTAAGTAAAAAATGGCAAAGAAAATTGAAGTTAAAGAATTATTAGAGGCTGGAGTACACTTCGGTCACCTTACCAGAAAATGGAATCCAAACATGGCTCCTTACATCTATATGGAGCGTAATGGGATTCACGTAATCAACCTTTACAAAACTGCTGCAAAGTTAGAGGAGGCTCAAGAAGCATTAAAGAAAATTGCTGCTTCTGGAAGAAAAATCCTTTTTGTAGCTACTAAAAAACAAGCAAAAGACATCGTTGCTGAAAAAGCAGGTTCTGTAAACATGCCTTACATCACTGAAAGATGGCCAGGTGGTATGTTGACAAACTTTGTTACGATTCGTAAAGCGGTTAAGAAAATGGCTGCTATCGATCGTATGAAAAAAGACGGTACGTTCAACACTCTTTCTAAAAAAGAGCGTTTACAGGTAGATCGTTTAAGAGCGAAATTAGAAAAGAACTTAGGTTCTATTTCTGATATGACACGTCTTCCAGGTGCAATCTTCATCGTAGACACCATGAGAGAGCATATTGCTGTAAAAGAGGCTTTGAAATTAAACATTCCTATTTTCGCAATGGTGGACACCAACTCTGATCCAAAACCTATCGATTACATCATTCCTTCAAACGACGATGCTTCAAAATCAATCAATTCTATATTAGG
Source organism: Flavobacteriaceae bacterium (assembly GCA_036795105.1). Taxonomy (GTDB): domain Bacteria; phylum Bacteroidota; class Bacteroidia; order Flavobacteriales; family Flavobacteriaceae; genus MAG-120531. The sequence continues at coordinate 8,237 of DAIRFL010000065.1, forward strand.
ATTTGTAGCTGAATCAATTCAAGAAGGTTTAAGCGAAAGAAAAGCTGAGAAAGAAGCTAATGCAAAAGAAGCTCCTGCAACAGAAGAAGCTGCTCTTGTTAAAGAAGAAGCTGCTCCTGTAAAAGAAGAGGCTGCTGCTCCAGTTAAAGAGGAAGCTGCTCCTGTAAAAGAAGAAGCTCCTGCTAAGGAAGAAGCATCTGATGATTTAAGTAGCAAGACTGTTGCTGAATTAAAAGAACTCGCTAAAGAAAAGGGAGTTAGTGGAATTTCTTCTATGAAAAAAGCTGATTTAATCGAAGCATTAAGTTAATTATAAACCTATAATACTCCATACAATGGGAAAAATATCTGCTGCAGAAGTAAATAAATTGAGAAAAGCCACTGGTGCTGGTATGATGGATTGTAAAAAAGCCTTAGTTGAAACTGATGGTGATTTTGACAAAGCTATCGAGGTTCTCAGAAAAAAAGGACAAAAAGTTGCTGATAAAAGAGCTGACAGAGAATCTTCTGAAGGTGCTGCAATCGCAAAAATTAACGATGATAACACTGCTGGTGTAATCATCTCATTAAACTGTGAAACTGACTTCGTAGCTAAGAACGATTCATTTGTTCAACTTGCAAACGAAATTGCTGCTTTAGCATTATCATGTGCAAACAAAGAAGAATTATTAGCTAGCGACTTAGGTGGAATCACTGTTGCTGAAAAACTAATCGAACAAACTGGTGTAATCGGTGAAAAAATCGAGATCGGCGGATTTGATAAATTAGACGCTGCATTTGTAGGTGGTTATATCCACGC
>DAIRFL010000308.1:0-1391 GCA_036795105.1 Flavobacteriaceae bacterium
TTTTGTTGAATTCTTTGCATACGATATCAGAAATGCAGCTGGTGCCCGATCCTTTGATTTAAATTTTGAGGGAAATAAGCAGTATGCCCACTTGTCGAACAAGACGAGTTTTGAAGGGAACCCAAACTACACCAATGATCAATCTAGAAAAGAATTATTAAAGAAATACCAATTAGGCCTATTCCCCTTTTTAGTCGAAGGAGGATATGACCTTAGCTTAGAGGTCGATTCAAATCAAAAAGAGGCCGAGGAAGTTGTCGACAAATGGAAGAATTGGGTCTTTGAAGTTTCTGGAGGATTGTACGCTGATAAGGAGGCTAGTAGAAAAGTAAACAGTTTTAATTTAGGATTTGAAGTCGATAAGGTCACAGAAGATTGGAGAATTAGTATGGACTTTAGACATAATAATTCAAAAAGTTCCTTTTACAACGATGATCAAACCTATAATAGTTCACGAACAGGAACCCGTGTTTTTGGTAGGGTTGTAAAAAGTATTTCAGATCATTTATCTGCTGGGATTTTCTACGGAGGACAAAAGGATACCTATCAGAACTTAGACTTGAATTACTACGTTCAACCTGCAATAGAATACAGTTTGTTTCCCTATGCAGAGGTATTGAATAAAGAAATTACCTTGTCTTATCGATTGGGGTCTATCCACAATACGTATATTGAGACGACTATTTTTGGATACGATGAACAAAAATTAACAAACCACAGTTTAAACTTAAATGTTCGGTTTAGACAAAAATGGGGTGATATCAGCTCCTATATGTCTGCAACTCAATACCTCAATGATGGAACTAAAAAAAGACTCTCTCTGAGATCTAATTTTAACATCCGAGTGATTGAAGGATTGTCCGTTCGATTTTCAAGTAATATTCAGCTCATAAGGGATCAATTCACCCTCCCTGCTGGAGATAATTCCATTGAAGATTTACTGTTGCAGCAAAAACAAATTGCCACAGACTTTAAAACTTCGTTTTCAGTAGGTTTAAGCTATACATTCGGTTCTATCTACAACAGTATTATCAATACGAGATTGTAAATACTACGTATTAACTTAGAGCTGAAATCACTGCAATAATTGATAAAACAGCTCCTCCAATGCCACCAAATACAGCTAAGACAGTAGATTTAGATTTAACACCCTTAGTGTAACCTGCTATGTAGTTCTCGTCATTGACAATAGCTTTATTACTGCCATTTTGAGCTTCAAAACCCGGTAATTGATCTGAAGTAATATAGATCGCTGCTGCAGGAGCTATTAAGGATATTCCTGAGGTTGGAATGGCAAAGAGTCCACTTGCAAATCCAATTGCAAAATTTCCAGTTTTGTTTTTAGCATATCGCTTCCCATCTAACTTTCCTAATTTCATTTTTTCTAAGGA
>DAIRFL010000066.1:0-8898 GCA_036795105.1 Flavobacteriaceae bacterium
AACCATTGTCAATCACTTACTTTCAAGAGAAGAACTCGATTTAGCTTTTTCCATCTCTGCTACTTCTAGAGCTCCTAGAGGAGAAGAAAAAAATGGAGAGCACTATTACTTTATGAGTGCGGATGAGTTTAAATCTCATATTGAAAAAGACGATTTTTTAGAGTGGGAAGAGGTCTACCAGAACAACTTTTACGGCACCTTAAAATCAGAGGTAGAGCGTATTTGGAAGATGGGGAAACACGTTGTTTTTGACATTGATGTGATAGGAGGTCTCAATATTAAAAAGCAGTTTCCCGAAAAGACCCTTTCGATATTTATCATGCCTCCTTCGGTTGAGGAACTTCAAAAACGATTGGAGAAAAGATCGACTGAGACTCCAGAAAAGATACAGATGAGAGTAGCAAAAGCTGAAAAAGAATTGGAAAGTGCTAGCTCCTTTGATGTGATTATAACCAACGACCTTCTCTCGGATGCGCTTAAAGAAGCAGCGCATATTGTAGCCAACTTCACTCAATCTTAAAATGAAAAAAGTAGGACTTTTTTTTGGGAGCTTTAACCCCATCCATATGGGTCATCTGATACTAGCAAATTATATGTTAGCATATGCTGAGATAGATGAACTTTGGTTTGTAATTACCCCACAGAGTCCCTTTAAACAAAATGAAAAGCTCCTTGATAACAACACCCGTTATCAATTGATTTACGAAGCCATTAGAGACTATCCTCGAATGAAGGCTTCCAAGGTAGAATTCGATTTAGAGCAGCCCAATTACACCATCAATACCCTTGCAGTTTTAGAAGAGCAATATCCCGATCACGCTTTTTCACTCATCATGGGATCGGATAATTTAAAGCATTTTCACAAGTGGAAAAATGCAGAGATAATGTTAGAGCGCTATCCCTTATTGGTATATCCAAGAGCGCATTCAAACCAGATTCCGGATCGTTTTAAGAACCTAAAGAGCGTTCATTTAGTCGACGCCCCTATCGTTGAGCTATCTGCGAGTTTTATTCGCAAAGCCATAGCAAATCACAAGGATATAAGAGCCTTTGTGCCTTCGTCTGTCTGGGAGTATATCGACCAGATGAATTTGTATAAATAATCGGGATTTCTCACTTAAAACTTTTAAATTTATCCCATGATGCACTGGGATGAATTACTCTCTTTAAAAAGACAAGGAGACCGCAATAAACGAATTAGAATTGAGCAGGATGAAACTCGTTTGGGTTTTGAGGTAGACTATGATAGAATTTTGTTTTCTGCGCCTTTTCGCTCTCTTCAAGATAAGACTCAAGTAGTACCAGTATCCGATACGGATTTTGTTCACACAAGGCTTACTCATAGTTTAGAAGTATCTGTGGTTGGAAGATCGCTCGGGAGAATGGTTGGGGTGGCTCTTTTAGAAAAACACCCACATTTAAAAAGTGTCGAAGGCTATTCCTTTAATGATTTTGGAGCCATTGTCGCAGCTGCAGCACTCGCTCACGATATTGGGAACCCTCCCTTTGGTCACTCTGGTGAAAAGGCGATTGGAGATTTCTTTTCCAATGGTAAAGGGACTAAGTACAAAGGGGAGCTAAGTCCGATACAGTATCAAGAATTAATCGATTTTGAAGGGAATGCCAATGGTTTTAGAATTCTCAATGCTTCAAGGGCTGGAGTTCCAGGAGGACTTCGATTGAGCTATGCCACACTAGGGGCATTTACGAAGTATCCTAAAGGAGCCCTTCCCAAAAAACCGACCAAGCACATCGCCGATAAAAAATACGGGGTATTTTCCACAGACCGAGATTTCTTTGATGAGGTCGCTAGTGAATTGGGATTAATCAAGTACAAAGAAGGTCGCTATTCGAGACATCCACTTGCTTATTTAGTAGAAGCAGCGGATGATATCTGTTATACCATCATCGATTTTGAAGACGGTATTAATTTGGGCTTGATATCAGAAGACTATGCATTGGAGTATTTGATCAAATTGGTCAAAGACAGCATTGATACAAAAAAGTACAATGGGATGACTCATATGGAGGATCGATTGAGTTATCTAAGAGCAGTTGCCATAGGAAGTTTAATAAAGGATGCTTCCCGTATTTTTATGGAGAACGAGGAAGAAATTCTCAAAGGGAGTTTCGATTGTTCACTACTCGACAAAAGCAAGTACAAAGCTCAAATAGAAGACATCATCAATTTGAGTGTTGAAAAGGTGTATCGATCTAAGGAAGTCATCGAAAAAGAAATTTCAGGATATCGAATCATCGCTGATCTATTAGAAGTGTTTAGTGATGCATTGATACGAAAATCAAAAGGAGAAGAAACAGCCTATGATCGATTGGCGATTGAACTCATGCCTTCTATATATACTCAGGGGCAAGACACAAGCTATCAGATTTTGATGGATTGTTCTTGTTTTGTAGCCAGTCTTTCCGATAGGGCAGCGATACTACTTCACTCGAAGATTTCAGGGAAAATTGCTTAAAAGGCATAGACCACACCCACTCCTAAAAGTTGTTTAAATTGAATCTTTGCTGAACCTGGATCGGTGATAATTCCATCCTCGTTTTTGACTTGATCAAACTTGATGTCATCATCGTATATGATATGGGTCCCAATAGAACTTGTGATGTGCTCATTGACCTTAAAGTGAAAGTCCAAGGACCAGTCTACATCCATATTTCCGAAGCTCTTGAGGTAATCCATATAGAGGGCTAAATCGGATTTCATCAATACGTTTTCTCCGAGTTCTCGCTCGTATTTATTAGTTGCGAGAAAACCGAGTTCCATATAAACTCTCTTTCCTTCTGTCAACAAATTGCCATCATTGTCATATGTAGCTGCTTCTACACCAAAAGCACCCTGATTAGCTAAGTCTTGATCGAGCACAAAGGTCGCTTTTTGAGTTAGTGGTGAAATGTAAATATTGATTTTTTTAGCCTCGTCGATATAAGAGGTACCAATCCCCAAGAACAAATATCCAGGAGCCATAAATCCAGATTTTGGATGTTCTCTATCGGGGTATTTATAACCGTTGGCAAATTGAGTGTTAAAATTTAATTTACCTGAATAGTACCATTTACTGATGGTGTCAGATCGATACCCAAAGGTAGAACTCAATTTAATCTGGTCGTCTGTCTTTCTAACTTCTCTACCTTCTTGAGCATTGAGACCATATCTCAAATCTAAAGTATTGTCCCAGGTGATATATCTAAATTTATAATTTCGTTCAAAGTAAACAGAGGCTATGGCAGATACGGAATTATTTCCCCCTGCATTCCAATTGACAAAGGCGACCTCACTAAAATTCAATCCAAATCGATTCTTCTTGTTCCAAAAAGAAGGCATTTTAAAGGATTTAAATCGTTCTTTAAGGGTCGCTGCTGAATCAATGCCCACGACTGTATCTTTGATTCGTATATCGGATAACGCTTGAACTTTTTGGTGTTGCGTACGTATTACAATAGTGTCTACTACTTTTGGCTTTTGAGTCTCTTGAGCTGATAGGGAAACTAGCCCAAGAAAAAATAAGAGGGTGAATAAAAGCTTTTTCATCATTGGTTTAATAATTCTTTCAAATGGTTGTAGTCGAGCCCGACATCAAATTGTTGTTCCAAGGGATTTCCGTGTTCTACAAAGCGATCAGGAACTCCCAAATGAGTTAGTTTTATGCAAATACCTTGCCGAACTAATACCGCGGCTACAGCTTGGCCAAAACCACCCTGAATTACGCCGTCTTCTAAGGTAATTATCTTTTTAAAAGAACCACCTATGCTTTTGATAAGAGACTCATCTAAAGGTTTGATATAGGCAAAGTGATAATGAGCCACTTTAGTGGGCTCATTGGATTCAGCAATTGCTTTTGTAGCAGTATGTGAACAAATACCGGTAGTGATGACTGCTATTTCAGTACCCTCTTTTAAACAGACCCCTTTTCCTAGGGGGACTTCTTTTGGTTCTTGTTCCCAATTCATTTCAAATACATTCCCTCTCGGGTAGCGAATTGCAAAAGGGCCCTTAGTGTAGCCTTGAGCAGTATGGATTAAATCCCTTAATTCATTTGCGTCTTTTGGAGCACTGATTACCATATTAGGGATGGGTAAAAGCAGGGCGATATCAAATACCCCTTGATGTGTTGCCCCATCATTTCCAACCAAACCAGCTCGGTCAATACAGAGTACAACCGCTAACTTTTGAAGCGCAATATCGTGAATCAGTTGATCCATCGCTCGCTGTAGAAAGGTTGAATAGATAATGCAGAAAGCTTTGCTTCCTTTGGTTGCGATACCCCCTGCAAGCGTTAATGCGTGTTGTTCTGCAATTCCAACATCGATCACTCGATCTGGATAGGATTTCATCAGTGGGGCAAGACCACTACCGGTGGTCATCGCTGGGGAAATCGCTATAAGGTTTTGATGTTGCCCCATGAGTTCACCTAGGGTTTTACCAAGGATGTCCTGAAATTTTTCTGTAGGGGTAGGAGCTTTGTGGATGACTCCTGTTTCACGGTCAAAGGTTCCGGGAGCGTGATAGGTGATTTGATCTAATTCAGCAGCAGCCAGCCCTTTTCCTTTTACTGTTTTGATGTGGAGTACTCGAGGTCCTTTTTGCGCTTTTATTTTTTTAAGTTCACTCAATAACTCGGGGAGATCGTGTCCGTCAATTGGACCTGAGTAGCTAAACCCTAAGGCGGTAAACAAATTGTTTTTAGCCTGAGCTAATTCTTCAAAATGAGTTTTTAAGGCACCCACACTTGGGTCGATTCCCATATGATTATCGTTGAGAATAAGGATTAGGTTGGCATTGGTCGCACCAGAGTGGTTGAGCCCTTCAAAGGCCATTCCACTAGCGATGGCAGCATCTCCTACTACAGCGATATGGCAATTGTTTGGGTCTGGGTCAGCGAGCGCCATTCCGAGTGCAGCTGATAGAGCTGTAGAGCTATGTCCAGTTCCAAAGGAGTCGTATACACTTTCTTCTCTTTTAGGGAACCCACTAATGCCACCCCATTGTCTATTGCTGTTAAAAACACCCTTTCTCCCTGTGAGAATTTTATGTCCATAGGCCTGATGTCCTACGTCCCATATAAGAGAATCTTTTGGGGTATTAAACACATAGTGTAAAGCGACGCTGAGTTCAACGGTTCCAAGACTTGCTCCGAGATGTCCTGCCTTGACCGAGAGGGCACTAATAATAAATTCTCTGACTTCTGCAGACAATGGTTCTAATTGATCTTCAGAAAGCCTTCTTAAATCACTGGGTTGATCTATGCGGTCGAGTAAATTCATCAGAGGGTAAAATTACGTTAAATAATAGGAACTTACACTTTGTCGAATTTACAAAATCAGATTTGAAATATGTTTTATCTTTGCAAGGAAGAATTGAATGTGATATTATGTCAAGAATAAGTACCCTAAAAAGACTAGTAGTAGTTAGCTTACTTCTGTTGATTGGTTCTTGTGCAAAGGAAGAGACCCTTGTAGAAAATCCAGAGGAAGAAGTCGTGGAGGAACAACTTTCCTCCTGTGTCGATTATGAATCAGCAAATAAAGATGACCTCTATTCTTATTGGGATCTTTTTGTAGCAGATGTGCTCTGTTCGAGAGGAGGGCCCGATTATTCACAACTCAATACGACTGTGAGCCTTGATTTTATTGTCCCTTCTGAAGCTGAAGTAACCTCTGGTATTACTCCCGATCACGCTGGTTACTCAACATTTGCTGGCTATTGTGACAGCTCTAAGGTATTTATCTACGTCATCAAAGATTATTGGGAAGACTATACTGCAATTCAAAAATTGTGGTTGATGTACCACGAATTTGGACACGATGTATACAAATACGAGCACTCTACCTCAAGATCGGATATTATGTTTCCATCAGTTCCTAGAAGTGATGTGAGTTTAAATGATTTTATCAAAGCGAAAGCAAAGCTCTTCAGCAGAAATTTTACAGGGCTTAGTTATATTCAATGTCCGAATTAGCAATTGCAATTTGGTCCACAATCCTTGTCTTTTCCCTTCTTTTTAAAAAAGTATCTTCTCAGCAGAAAATAGACTGCTCCACCGAGGATGAGATACGCTAAAAAGTCTTGAACAAATTCCATTAGTCGAGTATTTGAAAAGCAATTAAGGCAATAATATAGGCCAAAGAACTCATAATTAAGAGTTTTGAAAATGGCAAGTTCCAAGATATGGTTTCACGTTAAACAACAGCAAGGGTACTCATACACTGCATCGCAAATGCGTAAAATAACAGCAGTGAAATCCCCGAAGCAAAGGTGTAAACCTTCTCACCAGTGATGGGGTTGACTTCGTGATTTAATCGATTTTTGATGGTATCTCCTTCGTCGTTTCCTACAGAATAAATTGTCGCTAAGGTTCCTACAAACACCTCTCTAGCTGCAAATGAAGTCAGTACTGCAATTCCAATTTTCCAATCGTAACCAAGGGGTTTAACTACTGGAGCAATCGCTTTTCCAAGAAGACCCATATAGGAATTTTCTAATTTATAACTGGCAATTTCCTGTTGAAGTGATTTGCGTTCTAAGTCCAATTTAAATTCCATAAAATCAGCTAACTCTTCCATATTCTTGGAAGGGTTGGTTTGAGCATAGGTCTCTATTTCAGTTTGAATCATTTCCTGATTAAAGTTCGATAGTCCCACTTTTTCTACTCGTTCTTTTACGATGGATTCAGCATTGTCGAAATCCTCGTTAAAACCATAGGAACCTAAGAACCAGAGTACAATAGAAATAGCTAAGATGATTTTACCAGCTCCAAAAATAAAACTCTTTGTTTTTTCAATAACCGTAATGGCTACATTTTTAAACATCGGTAGTTTATAGCTGGGCATTTCTGTTGCGAAGAAGCTTCTGCTTTTAACTTTTACAAATTTATTGAGCAATGCGGCAGCACCTAAGGCGCTTAAAAAGCCAATGATATAAAGGAGCATCAAACTCAAAGCCTGATAACTAAGTCCTAGAATATAACCCTGTGGAATCACGATGGATATGATAATCAAATAGACTGGTAGTCGAGCAGAACAAGTCGTAAATGGAACCACCAATATGGTGAGTAGGCGTTCTTTCCAATCTTCGATCGTTCTGGTCGCCATCACTGCTGGAATCGCACAGGCCGTTCCTGAAATCAAGGGGACTACACTTTTACCACTCAGCCCAAATGGTCTCATCAATCGATCGGTTAAAAATACGACACGGGACATATAGCCAGATTCCTCCAAGAGGGCAATAAATAAAAACAAAAAGGCTATTTGTGGAATGAATATAGCAATACCTCCAATTCCCGAGACGGCTCCTTCAGCTAATAGATTGGTAAAGGATCCAGGAGGTAAGACCTCTTTGATCCAAGAGGAGGTAGAGACGAAAAATTCATCGATGGCATCCATCGGGATGGAGCTCCAAGTGTAAATCGCTTGAAAGATGGTATTGAGAACGACAAAAAAGATGAGATATCCCCATATTTTGTGAGTGAGAATCCTATCGATTGCAGCAGTAAATCCTTTAGCAGAATTCATATCAACACTATGGGTGTCTTTTAATGCCTCATTGATGAGTTGATACCTCAATATGGTTTCACGGTGCTGTAATCGTTTTAGTTCAGAGGCGCTTTTAGTATCAAAACTCGATTTAGCAGTCTCATAGGTTTTATCGATGGTTGTAAAGTTGACATCTTGAGTGATGACAATCCACAATTTGTACAAATCCTCAGAAGGATACGTCTTGGCTAATTTTTCAAAGTAAGGAGGATCGATGCGTTTCACATCCAAAAGGCCTTTGTTAGAAAGGCTCTCGTGATTGATGATCAGATTTTTTAAATGCTGTATTCCCTCTCCCTTTCGAGCACTGACTAAGGCAATCTTCGTATCGAGCTTTTTTTCTAATTCTTCAACGGAGATATCAATTCCTTTTTTTCCCATCTGATCAGCCATATTGATAACCAGAATACTCGGAATCTTTAAATCCTTGACCTGAGAAAACAGAAGTAAGTTTCTCTTGAGGTTTTCAACATCGGTAATGACGACCACTACATCTGGATAATCCTTATCCTTTTTGTTGAGCAGAAGTTCTACTGCAACAGACTCATCTAGGGAAGTTGAATTCAGAGAATAGGTTCCTGGAAGGTCTATGATATGTGCTTTTAAATAACGAGTCAGCTTACATATTCCCTCTTTCTTCTCAACGGTAATTCCAGGATAATTTCCAACCTTTTGATTGAGGCCAGTCAACTGGTTGAAAACAGATGTTTTTCCAGTGTTTGGGTTTCCAATAAGTGCAACGTTGATACTTTTGGCCATAATTAACTGACTTCTAGGACTATTTTCTTGGCCATGTCTTTTCGAATAGCCATATGAGTTCCATTGAGGTTGATATAGATCGGGTCTTTAAGAGGGGCAATCTGAATTACTCGAATTTCATTACCGGGGAGGCACCCTAATTCCAAGAGTTTGATTGGAATAAACTCATCGGGAAATGAGTGAATGATTCCACGTTCACCTCTTTTTAAAAGATCTAGGGTTTTATGATTCTTATTTAGACTCATTATAATTAAGCAAAAGTAAACTAATTATTGATATTCTACTATTATTTGGAAATGAAATTTATTGGGACTTATTGGCTTCGATCAGTTTGAGGATTTTTAAATCCTCTAAGAGTTTTTGTATTTCCTGGGGATCGGTTCCATCGTAAAAGCCTCTAATTCTTTTTTTAGTGTCAATGAGCACGAAATTCTCGGTGTGAATCATATCAAAAGGACCACCATCTCCATCGTCTTTAGCGACCAAATAACTCTTTCTAGCGAGCTCGTAAATCTGTTTTTTGTCTCCGGTTACTAAATTCCATTTAGAGTCAATAACTCCTTTTTTTAGGGCGTATTCTTTGAGTACTGA
>DAIRFL010000067.1:0-8878 GCA_036795105.1 Flavobacteriaceae bacterium
TCATCGCATTGATCAATTCCTCAGAGGGTCCATTTTCATTAAGCTCATCAGTAAGCGTTTTATAATTCTCATCCAAGAGATTCATTCGCTTTTCTGTTGAATTAACCAATTCCTTATTAGAGGTATTTGCTTTTAAAGTAGCCCATTGTAACTGAACTCCTTTAGTGTAAAAAGTTTCTACCTTTTCTAATTCAGGAGAAAGGGATCCCAAAGAAATATACTGTTCTTTTACTTGAGGTTCCTGCTTTGTGTCAAGTGGTCGAATTTGCAATGCAACCAAAATGAGAATCGCAGCAGCTGAACTCCAATAGAAGTAGTTCATCGATCTTTTTCGCTTTGGAAATTCCTCATTTAAGCGCTGCTCAAATTCCTTTAGATGCCCCTTTGGCATTTTCACGTTTTGATCCTGAGCTTCTCTGTAAATTTTTCTAAGATCTCGTTCCATAGGATTGTTGTTCTAATGCGTTTTTAACTTTTTGTTTCGCTCGGTGTAAATAAGTTCTCGATGCTGTGTGGGTAATCCCTAGAATCTCTGAAATTTCAAGGTGATCATAACCCTCTAACAAAAAAAGTCTCAATACACTGAGGTAAGGTTCTTTTAGACGATCGATTGCAGTGATGATTTGTTTGGAAGTACAAGAAGTTGCAATATTCCACTGCTCTTCTTCTTCGACGGCCAGTACAGCGACCTCCTCATCTAGGCGTTCAAAAGAGTGTTTTTTTAGCGTGTCTAAACACTGATTAATAACAATCTTTTTGAGCCATGCTCCAAAACTGACTTCTTCCCTGTATTGTTCTAGTGATTTAAAGGCCTTGATAAATCCTTCTTGAACAGCGTCCTTTGCACTTTCCTCATCTCTTAGATAAGCGTGGGCAACCACATACATCCCATCAGCGTACTTTTTGTATAAAGCGAGCTGAGCTTTTTGGTTGTGTGCCTTGCACTGGTTGATAAGAAGTGTTTCTGACATAGGGTCTGCAAATTCAATCTTCTACACTAAAGACGATTGCCAAAACCTTCTGTTGCAGAAAATTATATCAATTTAGTAGAAATTATTTTAACAGGGCAGGCTTCTTGAGCTTTTACACAGTCTTCATAGATGTGATTCTCTTGGGATTTTAAAGTAAAAAAGCCCTTTTTATCAGTAGAATTTAACAGTACACTCTTACCGTCTTTTTTAGACATACGAAATTGTCCAGGAGCCATTTCAACACAGTAGTTGCACCCGATACATTTTTTTCGCTGTAAGGTAATAACGACCATTAAGCAGGTACGTATTTGTAAAGTTTGTCAGAAGCTCTAACTCTAAAGTCGAGTGGAATGGTTACCTCATCTCCTTTTTTTGCTGAGTCAGAGGGTTTGTCATTGACCATCATTTCAGTAAGGTCAAACTCTTTTACTCCTGTACTCGGTCCTGTGATGAGCAATTGATCTCCGATATTGATGTCGAAGGCTTCCATTTTGAATTGAGCAACACTAGCTTTTGGAAAATAGTGTACTCCTTTTCCTACATATAGTTTCTTTTGAGTAGCAGCAGATCCAGAAATATCACTCCACTCTCCGAGCTTTTGTCCTAAGTAGTATCCCGACCAGAATCCTCTGTTGTATACTTTCTGAAGTTCTTCCATCCATCCTGCTACCTTTTCTTGATTAAAAGTACCAGCATCAATTGCATCGATAGCTTCTCTATAAGAGCGAATTACTTTTGCTACGTATTCTGGAGCTCTACCTCTTCCTTCGATCTTCAGAACTTTAATTCCTGCATCGGCAACCTGATCCAAGAAATCCAAAGTACAGAGGTCTTTTGGAGACATCATATACTCATTGTCGAGTTCGATTTCAAAACCAGTTTCTTGTTCGATAACGGTGTATTTCTTTCTGCAGTTTTGTTTACAAGCTCCTCTATTGGCAGATGAGTTCTTTGAATGCAAACTCAAATAACACTTACCTGATACCGCCATACAAAGCGCTCCATGACCAAAGATTTCAATTTCAACAAGGCGTCCAGAAGGACCTTTGATTTCTTCTCTCTTGATCTGCTCCACAATTTTCTTTACCTGATTTAACGAAAGCTCTCTCGAGAGTACCATCGTATCGGCAAACATGGCATAGAATTTTACTGTTTCAATATTGGTGATATTGATCTGAGTAGAGATATGCACTTCCATATCGATTTGACGAGCGTATGCAATTACTGCCTGATCCATTGCGATCACTGCAGTAATATTAGCTTTTTTAGCAGCGTCGAGTAGTGTCTTAATAATCGATAAATCGTGATCGTAAATAATGGTGTTCAATGTCAAATAGGTTCTGACATTCTTTTCCTGACAACGTCTAGAAATTTCCTCTAAATCGTCTAAAGTAAAATTAATACTCGCTCTAGCACGCATATTGAGTTGCTCAACCCCAAAGTAAACAGAGTCAGCACCATTGTCTAAAGCTGCTTGCAGAGATTCAAAATTCCCTGCTGGAGCCATTAATTCTATTGAACCACTTGATGTCATCGATTAAAATTTTTGCAAATATACCATTTTAAGTGAGATATCTTATCATGATTCACCCTTGAAATAAGCTATGAAAAAGATTGAAATAACTGCTATTCTTTATACACTTTACCTTCTTTCATCACCCAAAGGACCGATCGTATTTGATGAATATCTTTTGTGGGATCTCCTTTTACAATAATGATGTCAGCATTAAACCCTTCTTTTAACTGCCCTAAATTATGTAGATTAAATGCTCTAGCATTGAGGCTTGTTGTTGCTTTGAGCACCGCTATGGGTTTCATTCCGTATTCATTCATGAGTTCCATTTCTAATGCGTTTTCACCATGAGGATAAACTCCTACATCTCCTCCCATTCCAATAGAAACACCCTCTTTTAAGGCTATTGAAAAACTGTTTTTCTTCTTTTTGATTCGCTCGGTATCTAAACGGCTTTCTTTGTTCCATCCTCTATAGGATTCTATGGATTCCACCGCTGCAAGGGTTGGATAAAAATACACTCCTTTTTCTCTCATCAATTGGGCTGTAGAACGATCGAGTTCATCTCCGTGTTCAATAGTTTGGACTCCTGCTTCAATAGCTCTTCGAATAGCTTCTAGACTACTCGCATGAGCCACCACAGATCTTCCACTACTATGAGCAACTTCACAGATTAGTTTTAGTTCTTGTAGAGTAAAGGTAGGTTTGGCCTCCCCATTAGGGCCCCATCTGTAATCAGCATAGACTTTAATCACGTCAGCTCCTTTTCCAATTTGGTCTCTTTCGGTTCGAATGAGATCGTTTCCATCTGAAGCTTCAGCACCCAACATCAATTCTTGATCCCTGTCAAAACCTTTGGGACCATAAGATCCAGTTGCGACAATAGCCCTTCCTGCAACTAACATTCTCGGACCAGGAATAATCCCATCATTGATTGCATTTCTTAAATCGACATCTGCATAGCCGGCTCCCTCTGACCCTAAATCTCTTACTGTTGTAAATCCAGCTTGAAGGGTATTCTCAGCGTGAACTACTCCTCGAATTGCTCTATAAGTATCGGCTTCTTTTAATACTTGGGTATTCCAATCAGTTTGATTGTAAGGGTATAATAATAAATGTGAATGTCCTTCAATAAGTCCCGGACTGATGGTGCTATTGGAATAAGAAACGGTCTTGTGAACCTCGATTGATCTCAATTCACTGAGTGGTCCAACTTTTTCAATTTGAGAGCCTTTTACAATGACTCCCCAATTGTTGTGAAGTTGTACACCATCAAATAATCGATCTGCTTTAATAAGGGTTCGCTCTTGAGCTTGAATAGACAAACTCAATAAAAAGAGAAGTAGGCTAAGTATTGGTCTCATGTGAAAAAATATTGAATATTAAATATACAAATAATGTGGTGAAGAAAATTTATTATCGTAATATTGCGATAGTTATGGGAACAACAAAAACAAAAGATTACAGTGAGCAACAGCTTCAATTAGCTGAGTGGATGAAAGCCTTGGCTCATCCAGCTCGTATTGCCATTGTGAGTTATTTATCAAAGCGAAATAGCTGTGTTTGTGGAGAATTGGTGAATTTTTTACCACTCTCTCAAGCGACAGTTTCTCAACACCTCAAAGCCTTAAAAGAGGTCGGAATTATCCAAGGAGAAGTGGAAGGTACAAAGAGTTGTTATTGCTTAGATCCCATTAAATGGAACCAAATTCGAACAGGGTTGAGTACTTATTTGGAAGAACTCAATATTGATTTTAACAATTGTTGTAGTAATGAGTAATTCAAAATTAAGCACTGATAATATTCAGTGTAAATCCGCCCAAGAGCGAAAGAAATTAAGTTTTTTAGACCGCTATTTAACCCTGTGGATCTTTTTAGCGATGGGGTTTGGAGTTGGACTGGGATATTTCTTGCCCGAGAGTTCTGGTTTTATCAATTCGCTATCGAGTGGAACCACCAATATCCCAATTGCAATAGGACTCATTCTGATGATGTATCCTCCCTTTGCAAAGGTTGAATACGAGAATATGAAAGAGGTGTTTAAGAACACCAAGGTTCTTTCGATTTCACTGCTCATCAATTGGATCATCGGTCCAATATTGATGTTTGTATTGGCGATTGTCTTTCTAAGAGACTATCCTGAATATATGATGGGGCTCATCTTAATAGGACTTGCTCGTTGTATTGCTATGGTCATTGTTTGGAATGAACTCGCTGATGGAAGCAGAGAATACGCCGCTGGTCTTGTTGCCTTAAACAGTATTTTTCAAGTACTCCTCTATTCGGTTTACGCCTATGTTTTTATCACCGTACTTCCTCCCTATTTTGGATTAGAAGGAGTGACTGTTGATCTGTCTATGGCTGAAATCGCTAAGAGTGTTGGAATCTATTTGGGTATTCCCTTTGCTGCAGGATATTTTACAAGAAGAATACTCCTTAATACAAAAGGAAAAGACTGGTATCAAGAACAGTTTGTTCCTAGGGTTTCCAAAATTACTTTAATAGCACTACTTGCGACCATCGTTTTAATGTTTAGTCTCAAAGGAGAAATCATTGTAGAACTTCCTATGGATGTAGTTCGAATTGCAATTCCTTTGTTGATTTACTTTGTACTCATGTTTTTTGTGAGTTTTCTTGTCGCAAAGAAATTAGGAGCCGACTACAGCACCAATGCAGCAATCTCATTTACTGCAGCTGGAAATAACTTTGAATTGGCAATAGCAGTTGCCATCGGAGTCTTTGGACTCAATTCTGGACAAGCTTTTACAGGAGTCATCGGACCCTTAGTCGAAGTTCCTGCACTCATCTTATTAGTACAAGCAGCCTTTTGGTTGAAAAAGAAATTATACAACTAATGAATGCTCAATTAAAAAATACAATTAAGTCATTAGACGGTGCAGTGGTTAGCGATGATCGAATTGAAATCTTGACTGAACTTATCGATTATATCAAAGAAAAGATTGAGAGTCAAAAACCTATTAATCTCAACTTTATTTGTACTCACAATTCTAGAAGAAGTCAATTCTCTCAAGCTTGGGCCTTTGTTCTTGGACATCATTATAAACTTCCTGTAAACTCCTATTCTGGTGGTGTGGAAACAACCGCTTGTAATGAGCGAACTGTTGCTTCATTAAAGCGAATGGGATTTGAAATTACAGAGCAAGCCAATGGAACAAACCCCATCTATACTGTTCATCTTGAAAATGACTCAATAGAATTGTATTCCAAGCTCTACGACGATTCAAAAAATCCTCAAAGTGAATTTGCTGCGATCATGACCTGTTCTTCAGCAGATGAAGGATGCCCTTTTATTCCTGGAGCTGAAAAAAGACTACCCATTCGATATGAAGATCCTAAGGCTTTTGACGATACCGATTTGGAATCTAAAATGTATGATGAGCGTTCTCTTCAAATTGCGGCTGAACTAAAATACGTTTTCAAACAAGCTTTACTATAGAGGGGTTGTACATTCTCAGATTTTTGTATCTTCAATAGCTACAAAAAATCACCCTCTATGAAAAAAATATTGCTCAGCTTACTATTTATTGGAATACTTGCTTGCCAACCCTCAACTACTGAAAAATTTGAGCTCAATGGACTCCGTGAAAAAGTAGAAATCTACCGTGATTCCTATGGAATTAATCACATTTATGCCAACAATCAACAGGATTTGTTCTTTGCTCAAGGATATGCCGCTGCAAAAGATCGCCTCTTTCAATTTGAGGTATGGAGGAGACAGGCTACTGGAACTACTGCCGAACTTTTAGGAGAGCGTCAATTAAAAAGAGATATTGGAACTCGACTCTTTAAATACAGAGGAGACTTAGAAGAGGAATTTAACTATTACCACGAAGAGGGCTCTGAAATTATCAAAGCTTATACTGCTGGTGTTAATGCTTATATCGATGAAATTCTAAAAACTCCTGAGGAACTCCCTATAGAATTTAAAGCATTGGGGATTCAACCTCAAAAGTGGACTCCTGAAGTAGTGATATCAAGACACCAGGGCTTATTGGGCAATATCAATGATGAGTTAGCTGTTGGTAGAGCTGTTGCGACTATCGGTGAAGAAAAAGTAAAAGAACTCATGTGGTTTCATCCCAAAGATCCACTTCTTAATTTAGATGCTAGTATTACCAAAGAACTCTTGGAACAAAACATCTTAGAACTCTATAATGCATATCGAAGACCTTTGGATTTTAAAGCAGAAGACTTAGTCGAGGGCTATCGTACCGAAGAACAGTTAGCATTAGTTCAACCTCATAACATATCGTATTTAGACAGCCTTTCTCTAGGGTCTAACAACTGGGTGATTCAAGGTAGTAAAACAGAGGATGGATATCCAATTATGGCTAATGATCCCCATCGAACGATTGCCGTGCCATCGCTTCGATATATGGTTCATTTAGTAGCGCCAGGCTGGGATGTGATTGGTGGTGGAGAGCCTGAAATACCTGGAATATCAATCGGTCACAATCAATACGGAGCTTGGGGGCTGACCGTATTTAGAACCGACGGAGAAGACCTGATGGTTTACGATATCGATCCAAATGATGACAATCGTTATCGATACAAGGGAAGCTGGCATGAAATGGAAACCATAGAGGAAAGCATTCCTGTTAAAGGGCAAGAAGCTGTACAGGTGGAATTACAATATACCAAACACGGTCCTGTCGTCTTTAAAGACCCTGCTAGAAACAAAGCTTTTGCGGTGAGAACTGCTTGGTCTGAACCAGGGGGTGCTCCTTATTTAGCGTCGCTTCGAATGGATCAGGCAACTGATTGGGAATCCTTTAGAAAAGCTTGTGAATATTCACATATTCCGGGAGAGAATATGATTTGGGCAGGAACTGATGGCACTATTGGATGGCAGGCTGTAGGAATTGCTCCTATTCGAAAAAACTTCTCAGGAATGATCCCTGTCCCGGGTGATGGCAGCTTTGAATGGGATGGTTATTTGCCCATCAGAGAAAAACCTCATTCAGTAAACCCTCAAAAAGGATTTATAGCAACTGCTAATCAAAATGTCACTCCTAAGCAGTACACACATTGGGATGCTATTGGTTATTCTTGGGCCGATTCATTTAGAGGGGAACGCATTGAAGAAGTACTTACTTCAAAAGAATCCTTCACTCTCGAAGAAATGAAATCATTACAAGTTGATGAACTCTCCATCCCTGCTAGAACACTAATTCCGTATCTAAAAGACCTATCGATGGAATCCTTCGAAGAGGATAAACAGCGATTGATGAGTTGGGATTTTGTGCTCAGTGGTGATTCGATCGAGGCGAGCATCTATGTGTTTTGGGAACAACAGCTTTCTAAAAATGCAGCTGATCGATTTATTCCAAAAGAAGTTCGTTCTTCCATCAAAAGAATCCAACTCGAAAAAGTTATCAATTGGATTGAAACTGCTGAGGTATTTGAATCTGAAGAAGACCGAGACCTCTTTTTAAAAGAAGCCTTTGTCTCTGCCATTAGAGCGTTAGAAGAACGTTTAGGCACTGATAGATCAAAATGGTCCTATGGGCAAGAATTCGTAAAACACTCTAAGATGACCCATCCAATCAGTAGTGCAATTGCAAAATCCTACCGAACTAGCTTGGATGTAGGTCCTCACAAGCGAGGAGGAAATGGATATACAGTGGGATCTACCGGGAATAATCTCAACCAAAGTAGTGGTGCCTCCTTTAAAGTTATTATTCCTGTCGGCAATTGGGATAAAGCGGTTGGAATGAATTCTCCAGGACAATCTGGTGATCCACAGAGCCCCTATTACAGCAACCTATTTGAGTCTTGGGCTAAAAATGAATATTTTCCACTCCTATACGATAAAGTTGAAATTGTAAAAACTGCCGACTCCAAAGAAGTGCTCCTCCCAAAAGGAGATTAATTCAGTAACTAAATCTTAGAAGTTAATAGTAATGATACTTCCTTCAAGGGTGGCCTGATATTGTTTGAGGTTACCCATAACCGTATTGGAATTACAATTCGCTACCGATCCTGTTCCTGTTCCGTAGGTGTTTCCGTGGTTGTTGCATCGAAAGTCCTTTCCGTTAAAAGACCATCGATTAATGGTTCCCTGATGAGGACAACAATTGTCAAATGCCATGACACTAGTAGCGTCTTTTCTCAAAATAAGCACTCCTTGATCCAGGTGATTCACAAAAGATCCAGCAGTTTTAAGATCGCTAAAATTCACATGATCAATATTGACAAGTAAGGTATTATCTGAAAAGTAGTATCCCGATTCTCCTATTAAATCTTCAGGTGAATCCCCATTATTAGTTGGTTCTGACTCTTTACTACAGGATACCAATAAGGGAGTATTCATCATCGCTAAAACTAATGCTGGACAAACTTTTCCGATAAAATCTTTTCGTTTCATTAAGAC
>DAIRFL010000068.1:0-8842 GCA_036795105.1 Flavobacteriaceae bacterium
TAAAAATCCCTTAGCTATATTTGCGTAATTATTAATTTGATAATAATGAAGCGAATTTTTGAGGATACTGCAACTGCATTTGCTTTAAAATCTGACACTGAATTAGAGCGTGCATATTTTCTATTTAAACTTATTGCTAGTGAACCCCTTGTAAAGGTTGGAACTGTAGTTACCAATTTTGCAATCAAGGCTCATTTACCTGTTGAGGGGCTCATCAGAGCTACTGTTTTTGATCACTTTTGTGCAGGGGTTTCCGAAGAGGATTCTCTGGAAACAGTAGACAAACTTTTCTCAAAAAATGTACACTCTGTTTTTGATTATTCAGTAGAGGGAAAGGTAGAAGAGTATTCCTTCGATATGATTAGAGATCGCATCTTAAATATATTCTCTTATTTAACTCAGCGCGAATCGCTTCCGTTTGCTGTTTTTAAGCCTACAGCTATGGGAGATATTGAAATATATAGAAAGAAATCTCAAGGCTTGTTAAAGACGGATAGTGAACAACAGGCTTGGGATCGAATTGTAAAGAGAATTGAAGCTATTGTAGAGAAGGCTGCTTCTTATTCCATACCTGTGCTCGTAGACGCTGAAGAGAGCTGGATGCAAGATGCTGCTGACGACTTGCTCGAAGAATTGATGGAGAAGTACAATAGAGAAGAAGTAATTGTAATCAATACCATTCAGGCGTATCGCTGGGACCGTTTAGAGTATTTAAAAGGGTTGACCAAAAGAGCTTCTGAAAAAGGATATAAGATTGGAATTAAGTTGGTGAGGGGCGCTTATATGGAAAAGGAAAACGAACGCGCTCTTAAAATGGGTTATAAAAGTCCGATCTGTGAATCCAAAAAAGCTACAGATGAGAACTACAACGCTATTCTCAGCTTTATGATGGATCATATCGATAACTATTTTATCTATGCTGGTACTCATAACGAAGAGAGCTCCTATTTACTCATGGATTTAATTGAGCAACATCAATTGCAAAAGAACGATCCGCGTATTTGGTTCGGACAGTTATTTGGAATGAGTGATCACATTAGTTTTAACTTATCGAAAGAGGGTTATAATGTAGCCAAATACCTTCCTTTTGGCCCTGTCAAAGACGTAATGCCTTATTTGATGCGTAGAGCAGAAGAAAACACCTCTGTCGCTGGTCAAACCACCAGAGAGCTCTCTCTTCTTAAAAATGAAAGAGAACGCAGAAAATTATAGGGGATTGATTTCTTCGATGAATACTTCATCCTTACAGGATATAACTTCCAAGGAAACATCGCTCTTGTTTAAAGTCCCTTCAATTGTGTAGTGCGCACAGGGTTCTCCTCTAGGGTTACTTTTTTTGAAGTTGATGTCTCCTTCTAAAAACACTAGAGATAATCCTGTAGTATCCAATTCTTGAGATTGAATTTGTCTTGAGACTTCATCGCTGTATAGGTGTGGTTTGGACCTTAAATCCTTTAAAACCCTACAATTGGGTAAGTAACAGAAACTCACTCCGGTTTCCTCTGATTTTTTCTTTAGAAAAAAAGCTAGAAAAATAAGTCCTACTGATAATCCAGCTAAGTAATAGCCCAATCGCTTTAGAAATGGCATATTAAAAAATTAAAAAATTAATATTGGTATGTGAGATACCTAATTGATCTCCAATACTAGCACTAGTCAAAATTCCTTGATAGAGGTAAACCCCGTTTTTTAAACCCTGATCCAGTCTAAGAGCATTGTCAATACCTCCCTTTTCTGCAATATCGATAAGAATAGGAGTACAGATATTACTCATAGATACCGATGCAGTCTTAGGATATCTAGAGGGGATATTTGGGACGCAGTAGTGAATAACGTCAAACTTCTTATAAGTAGGTTTGTGATGGGTGGTTATTTGAGAGGTTTCAAAACAACCTCCTCTATCGATACTGATATCGATGATCACCGAACCTCTTTTCATATGGGATACCATTTCCTGACTTACCACTACAGGTGTTCTGTGGTGACATTCAATAGCTCCGATTGCAACATCACAACGCCTTAGCGCTTTGAGCATATTTTTTGGCTGAAGTGTAGAGGTGTAAATCGGATGTTGTAAGTCTGCTTGAATCTTTCTAAGATTCGATGTTGAATTGTCGAATATTTTTACCGAAGCACCGAGGTTTAGTGCTGTTTTTGCTGCCCAAACTGCTGCAGTACCCGAACCAAAGATTACAATCTCAGTCGGCGGTACTCCTGATATATTTCCAAAGAGTTGTCCCTTACCTTCATGGGACTTACTCATGAGTTCAGCAGCTATATAGATTGCTGATAGGCCCGCAATTTCACTGAGGGAACTCACTATTGGAAAGCTTCCATCGTGATCGGTCAATTCTTCTAGTGCAATTGCTGTGATCTTTTTGCTTTGAAGTTTTTCGATATAAGCCTGGTCTTTAGACTTCAGGTTTAAGGTCGATATAACCGTACTCTGGGGTTTTAAGAGTTTTATCTCATCATCGTTGACTGGAGCGATCTTTAAAATCAGAGGACACTCAAAGACTTTTTCAGTTTTAAGTTCGATAATTGCACCGGCTTTCTGATATTCTGCATCAGAAAAATGAGCGTGATCACCAGCCCCTTGCTCGACGATGACTCTGTGGTCGTTAGCTACTAATGCCGCTACAGCATCAGGAGTAAGACAGACCCTTTTTTCTTCCATTTCACGTTCCTTGGGAAGGCCAATAGTCAAACTTCCTTTGCGTATAGCAACGGCTAAGCGTTCTTCTTTTGGAAGTAATTCTGTAGGATTAAAAGGTGAGTCCATTAGTCGTGTTCAATTAGGGTTAGGGATCTACTGTCAGTAGCTTCTAAATTCAACTGTACCTCCGTATACTGAGAAGGTAGTAAGTTGATAATTCGCTCAGACCATTCGATAAAAATCCATCCATCAAAGTTAAAATAATCTTCAATACCAATATCATATGCTTCTTCTTCATCTTCAATTCTGTAAAAATCAAAGTGGTAAACCAGTGTATTTCCAAACCGATCTTCATAGGTGTTTACAATCCCAAAACTCGGACTTTGTCCAGCATCTTCACAGTTGAGCTCCTTAAGCAGCGCTTTGATCAAGGTCGTTTTTCCAGCTCCCATTTCACCGTTAAAGCAGATGAGCTTTGATTTGGCAGATTGAATGATATACTTAGCAGTATTTGAAAGTTCAGAGACGCTATAGGTCATTGTATTCATTTTAAGTGTCACAAAGATACAGAAGTACTTGGGATTATTTGGGAACTAAAACCACAAAGGGCAAAATCATTTCTTCGAGAGAAATACCCCCGTGTTGATAGGAATCTTTATAGTGATTAATGTATTGATTATAGTTGTTAGGATAGGCGAAAAATCGATCTGAAGTAGCAAAAACATAGGTGGAGCTTATCGATGGAACAGGTAGGCCATAGTCTGTTGGATCAGGAACATTGACCATCTCTTTGTCAGAGGATTTGAGATTCGATCCGAGCTTATACCTAAAATTGCTATTGACTTCTTTATTTGCTTTTATAATCGATGGGTTTTTTACCCTTATGGTTCCGTGATCAGTTGTCAATAGGAGTTGTAAGTTCATTTCTGATGCTTTTTTGACAATATCTAAAAGTGGAGAATTTTCAAACCAAGACTTGGTAAGGGAGCGGTAGGCCTTGTCGTCAGCAGCTAATTCCTTGATGACATTCATCTCAGTTTTAGCATGGGAGAGTATATCGATGGTGTTGTATACCAGAATACTGAGATCGTTGTCTTTGAGCTGGTGCATCTTAGAAAGGAATTTTTGTCCTTGCTTTTGATTGCTGATTTTGTCATAGGACCATTTGATGGAGTCACCTAATCGCTTTAATTGAGCTTTAAAGAAGGCCGCTTCTTCATTGTTTTTACCTCCTTGATCGATTTCATTTTTCCACAAGTCTGGATGCTGTCGTTCCATTTCAAGGGGAGTCAAGCCTGAAAACAGCGCGTTTCTAGCGTATTGTGTCGCCGTTGGTAAAATACTACAGATGACCTCTTCGCGATCGATTTGGTAATAGAGGTCAATGATGGGAGCTATTTTTCTCCACTGATCATAACGAAGATTGTCTATTACCACTAAGAGTGTTTTTTTCTGAAGCTCTGGACGTATTTTTTCTCTGTAGAGCTGATGTGAAAGGACAGGAGCTTCCTTAGCTTGAATCCAGGAAGGATAGTTTTGTTCAATAAACTCAGCAAAGTACTGATTGGCAGTAAACTTTTGAGACTCGAGAATTTCAGAGAGATTACCCGACTGATCTTCTTCAAGGGTCTCTTCCCAAAACATCAATTTCTTATAGATATCTACCCAATTTTGATAGGTTTGTGCTCTTTCAATTTCAGAACTCAGAACCCCGAATTCCTTCTGATAGTCCATCGTAGCCTTTTCACTGATGATTTTTGGAAGTTCTAAGTTCTTCTTTAGACTCAGTAGAATTTGATTGGGATGAACAGGCTTTAATAGGTAATCTGAAATTTTTGAACCCAAAGCATCGTTCATAATGCGCTCTTCCTGATTATTGGTAATCATAATTACTTTGAGAGTGGGCTGTAGTTCTTTTAGTTGACCAAGGGTTTCTAAACCGTCCATACCTGGCATATTCTCATCTAAAAGCACTATGTTAAAATGCTCATTTTTAATGCGTTTGACAGCTTCATATCCACTGCTGCACATACTGACTAAATATCCCTTTTCTTCTAAAAAAAGTATATGAGGTTTTAACAAATGGATCTCATCGTCTACCCATAAGATATTTAGCTGATTCATTTACGTATATTTGTATTAAAATTTAGATGTTTTGATCAAAAACCAAAAGCTTTTTACCTTCAATGATCCAATTTACGGATTTATTCGAATTCGCCATCCTTTTTTATTAGAACTAATCGACGATCCTGTCTTTCAGAGACTGAGGAGAATTAGTCAGATGGGAATGTCCTCCTATGTTTTTCCAGGAGCTCAACACACTCGATTTGAACATGCGATAGGGGCGATGTACCTAATGAGTAAGGCCATTCGAGTACTGAGGCTAAAAGAAGTTGAAATCACTATAGAAGAAGAACAGGGTTTATTGGCTGCTATTCTGCTTCACGATATTGGTCATGGGCCGTATTCTCATGCGATGGAGCATCTTTTGTTAAAAGGAGTCTCTCACGAGGAGATCACTCTAGCACTGATGAAATCCCTCAACAAAAAATACGATGGAGTCTTAGAGATCGCAATTGAAATAGTTCAAGGGACTTACCCTAAAAGGTTTATGAATGAATTGGTGGCGAGTCAGTTGGATATCGATCGATTGGATTATTTAAAAAGAGATAGTTTTTACACAGGAGTTGCAGAGGGAAATATTAACTCTGAACGCCTGATCGCGATGTTCGATGTGATTGACGGTTCCCTTGCCATAGAGGAAAAGGGAGTGTTTTCAGTTGAAAAATTTCTCATGGCAAGAAGGTTTATGTATTGGCAAGTTTACCTTCATAAAACCTCCTTTGTCGCCGAAGAACTCTTGCTCAAAATATTTAAGAGAGTAAAAGTTTTATTGGCTAATAACACCTATATATTTATGTCTACTGCGCTGCATCACTTTTTAAAAGAAGACCGTACTTTAGACGATAGGGCAGTGGAACAATTTGTTCAATTAGACGATGTGGATGTGATGTACGCCATCAAAAAATGGTGTGAAAGTGAGGATAAGGTGCTTTCAACCCTCGCTAAGATGCTTATCGAACGCAATCTCTTAGCAATTGAACTTCAATCGAAAAAAATATCAGATTCAAAACTGACCAAAAAGAAAAAAGCATGTATGAATCTCTTAGGTTTCACAAAAGAAGAAGTAGATTATTTTGTGTTTAGAGGATCGATTAAAAATTCAGCTTACGACAAGAAAATCAACCCTATAGCTCTTGTTAGTGAAGCAAATGAACTCGTAAATTTTGATGCTGCAAACGATCAAAGTTTTTCAAAACCGCTTTCAAAAGCTGAAGAGAAGTACTATATCTGCTTCCCAAAAGAAGTCTAATAGGGATAATTCTCTTAGAATTTCTTAATTTTGTACACATGAAATTTACAGCTAGTCAGATAGCCGCCATTCTCGATGGCGAAATAGATGGAAATCCAGATGTTTGGGTTGATAAGCTATCTAAGATTGAAGAGGGAGAACAGGGGTCATTGACCTTTTTGTCAAATCCCAAATACACTTCCTTCATTTATTCTACCGATTCTTCAATTGCAATTGTCGATAAGGATTTTATAGCTGAAAAAGAAATCACCCCTACCTTGATAAGAGTCAGTGATGCCTATGGAGCCTTTTCCAAGTTGTTGTCCTATTATGATTCGATAAAGACTGTTAAGACTGGTATTGAGTCTCCTTCCTTTGTCTCAGAGGACTTAGCTCACGGAACAGACTTTTATTTAGGAGCCTTCTCATATGTAGAAAAAGGGGTTAAAGTAGGAGATCAGGTTAAGATTCACCCCAGTGTTTATATTGGAGAAAATGTTACTATTGGAGATAATGTTACGATCTTCTCTGGTGTTAAAATCTATTCTGATACACTAATAGGATCTGATTGTGTGATTCATTCTAATGCCGTCATTGGAGCAGATGGATTTGGGTTTGCACCTAATTCAAATGGGAAATACGACAAGGTTCCTCAAACGGGAAACGTAATTATCGAAGATCATGTTGATATCGGTGCAGCAACTACTATTGATAAAGCGACGCTAGGGTCTACCATCATAAGAAAAGGGGTAAAGCTCGACAATCAAATTCAAATAGCTCACAATGTCGAAATAGGAGAGAATACGGTCATTGCCGCTCAAAGTGGAGTAGCAGGATCTACGAAGATTGGAAAAAATTGTATTATTGGAGGCCAGGTAGGTATTGGAGGTCATTTGACTATTGGAAACAATGTTCGAATGCAAGGTCAATCGGGAGTGCTTAAAAATTTAAAAGACGATGCCGTAGTTCAAGGAACTCCAGCATTTAATTATAGCGACTTCAACAAATCGTACGTATACTTTAAAAATTTACCAAAACATCTCAATCAGAAAAACAATAAATAAGATGACAACCACATCGAAAAAACAAACAACCATTGCAAAAGAAGTTAGTCTTACTGGAGTAGGACTGCATACGGGTAATGAGGTAACTTTAAATTTTTGTCCTGCTGAGGCAAATACAGGCTATGTCTTCAAAAGAGTTGATTTAGAAGATCAACCTACGATTAAAGCCGATGCTTCTTTTGTGGTCAGTACTCAAAGAGGAACGAATCTTGAGAAGGGTGATGTTGTAATCAACACCAGTGAACACGTACTAGCAGCTCTAGTAGGACTGGAAATAGACAATGTACTTATTGAAATTGATGCAGCAGAACCTCCGATAATGGATGGATCTTCAAAGTTTTTTATCGAAGCTTTAGAATCTGCTGGAACAAAGGAACTCGATGCAGATCGAGAGGAGTATATAGTGAAGGAGATTATCAGTTTAAAGGATGAAAAAACAGGATCTGAAATTACGCTCATACCTGCGGACAACTATCAGGTGACGACCATGGTTGATTTTGGAACCAAGATCTTAGGGACCCAAAATGCATCCTTAGACGATATTACTGATTTTAAAGAAGAAATTTCTGAGGCGAGAACTTTTAGTTTTTTGCACGAGTTGGAAATGCTTCTAGACAACGGTCTTATCCAAGGAGGCGATCTCAACAATGCCATCGTTTATGTGGATAAAGAGATTTCAGAAAGCACCATGAAGAAGCTTCAGAAGGCTTTTAACAAAAAAGATATTTCGGTGACTCCAAATGGTATTCTCAACAATTTAACGCTTCATTACAACAATGAGGCTGCACGTCACAAACTCTTAGATGTCATTGGAGATTTAGCACTAGTGGGCTGTAGAATTAGAGGGAAGGTGATCGCTACCAAGCCGGGACATAAAATTAATACCGACTTTGCTAACAAGCTCGCAAAGCATATCAAAGAAGAAAAGCGCAAAAACGTACCAACCTACGATCTCAATCAACCACCGCTGATGGATATCCATCAAATTATGGATATGCTGCCGCACAGACCTCCATTTTTGTTTATCGATCGTATTATTGAACTTTCAGACTCACATGTAGTCGGAATGAAGAATGTCACTATGAACGAAGATTTCTTTGTGGGACATTTTCCAGGAGCACCAGTGATGCCAGGTGTTATTCAAATTGAAGCAATGGCTCAAACAGGAGGGATCCTTGTATTGTCAACAGTTCCTGATCCTGAGAATTACCTGACTTACTTTATGAAAATTGACAATGTCAAATTCAAGCAAAAAGTACTTCCAGGTGATACCTTGATATTTAAATGTGATTTAATAACGCCTATTCGAAGAGGAATTTGTCATATGAGTGCTCAGGCATTTGCTAATGGTAAACTCGTTTGTGAAGCAGAGATGATGGCTCAAATTTCAAAAAAACAATAAGATGAATCAACCATTAGCCTATGTGCACCCAGGTGCTAAGATTGCTAAAAACGTAGTAATTGAACCCTTTACAACCATAAGTAATAATGTGGTGATTGGTGAGGGAACCTGGATTGGTTCTAATGTAACCATTATGGAAGGTGCTCGTATAGGCAAAAACTGTAATATTTTTCCAGGTGCTGTTATTTCAGCTCCTCCTCAGGATTTAAAATACAACGGAGAGGAAACTACAGTAGAAATTGGGGACAATGTTACCATCAGAGAATGTGTAACCATCAACAAAGGTACTACAGACCGCATGAAAACAGTAATTGGCGATAATTGTTTGATTATGGCTTATTGTCATATTGCACACGATTGCTCTGTTG
>DAIRFL010000309.1:0-1356 GCA_036795105.1 Flavobacteriaceae bacterium
CTCTTGATTTACCTTCGATCAACAATTCTTCCTCTACCCATTTATTTTTCACAAGATCAAAGGATAAGTAGGAAGTTAAGGTTTGTGATTTTTTTCCTTTAATTTCATTCCTTCCCCCTATAACAAATAGTTTTCTATTTGTAGAAGTTTGTTGAATCGCTATAGTATGAAACGCCCTAGGAGCTCCTGGAAAATCTTCCATTTGCTCCCAGTGCGTTCCCTTTTGAATGTTGAATCGATAGAATGAATTTGAGGTGCCACTTTCAGTTTGACCGCCAATTAAATAGATGTATTGATCGTCTCTAGTAGCAGCTGAAAAAGCCAACGGCTCAGGTAGTGCTGGATACTCTGTTATTTCCACCTCGTTAGAGTTTTCATTATAACTCATAAGGAATACCTCACTGCTAATGTGGTTCGAGTTATTACCTCCAATACATAAGATACCATCATCTAAAGTTACAGATGTGGAATATGCTAATTTTTCTGGTAAGGTAGTAGTAGCTTGTCTCCAAGATCCATTTTCGTTTATAAAGATGAGATCGCTCCACACCTTTGGTCCACCTTGCCAAGGAGCGCCATTTGGAAAATTAGCCCCTCCAGCAGCAATTATTACATCATTAATAGAGCCACCTAACATTCCAGCATATCCCAATGACTCTGATTCAGAATTTATGGAAGGTAATTTTGGAAGTTGTTCCATTACTAATTGATTTAAATTCTGTGCTGTAGAATTTCCTGAAAAAAATAGTTGAGTTAGCACTATCAGTATTTTTATTAAATGATTCATAGAGTTATTCTTTTATAGGTTCTATCCAATAGGAATAGTTATAATCTTTATAGGGAAGCCTGTATTCTTCCAGTGGAAGCGTCCCCCAACTATTAATACTTCCTAATCCTTGATGAAATCCATCTATATTGAAATGGACTTCATTTCGTGGGTTTAATTCTCCAGCGTGTTTTTGAGTTCTTTTGTCACCGGAACTTAAATCTTCTTCACTGTAATTTAAGGCAGAAAAACTAAATGGAAGATCACTTAAAAATTTAATGCCTTGACCATCGTCGCTGGTTAAAATCACCCAATGTACATCTAATTTATTGCCGTTTTCTTGAGGCCGAATGTACGGGAAATACTGTTCGTTAATCGATTGTTGATATAATCCTAATTTTGCAGAATGCTGACGATCAACGTAGGCTTCATGAGGACCTTTTCCGTAATAAGTTAATTTCTTAAGAGAAGAGGGGAGTATTATTTTATTTCCAAATTTGTATAAATTAGAATGCTTCCCCTTTATGGCTTTCAATTCGTTCTGTACATGAACTGATCCACTTCCATTAATTGAATATTCAGTAATAATT
>DAIRFL010000069.1:0-8750 GCA_036795105.1 Flavobacteriaceae bacterium
GTATAAATTTAGGTTATTTCAGTCATATTTACACATAAATATTATCTATATATTTTATATCTTTATAATTACAATTTATAGCAAATGACCATTACACAACTAAAATACCTACTCTCTGTCGCGGAACACCGAAATTTCACACAAGCAGCAGAACACTGCTTTGTAACCCAGCCTACTTTGAGTATGCAAATCCAAAAGTTAGAAGATGAATTAGATCTTCAAATCTTTGATCGTTCCAAAAAACCCATAGAAATTACTCAGGTTGGATCACTGATCTTAGAACAGGCTAAGCACATTGTAGATGAAGCTTCTAGAATTAGTGATATCGTGGATCAACAAAAGGGATATATCGGTGGAGATTTTACCATAGGAGTTATTCCAACGGTCATGCCTACCCTGCTTCCACTGTTTTTAAAAGCCTTTAACAACAAATACCCAAAAGTCAATTTAATCATCAAAGAAGAAAATACTGCGACGATTATAAAACAACTACAGGAAGGAAAATTAGATGCAGCTATCGCTGCTACACCTCTTGAAGACTCTGATTTAATAGAACGACCACTCTACTATGAGCCCTTTGTCGCCTATCTAAATCACGACAATCCTCTACTTGAGAAACAAGAACTAAGCACCGAGGATTTAGACCAGCAAAACATTTTGTTACTCAAAGATGGGCATTGTTTTAGAGATGGTATTCTAAATTTATGTGGAGGATTAAAAACTAATAATACAGGTTTTTATATTGAATCTGGAAGCTTTGAAACCCTGATTAATTTAGTTGATGAAGGGCTTGGAATGACCCTACTACCCTACCTCAATTCCAGAAACCTCTCTGAAGTTAAAAAAGAACGACTCAGAAGCTTTAAAAATCCTTCTCCCGCTCGTGAAATCTCCTTGGTATACCATAAAAACGAGCTAAAACTTCATATCAGTGAAGCTTTAAGAGATGTGATCTCTGCAGTGATCCGTGGAGAAATTGCCTTTAATGATGTTAATATTATCAGTCCCTTAAAAAAGTAAAATGAAGCGATTAAGTCTACTATTAGTACTGCTAATTGTTGGTTCTTGTCATCCTAAACTAAGTCCAACTCAAAAAAAAATACACGCTGAAATTGAAGAATCTACGGTCTTTAAAAACAATTTCACAGGACTTTTTGTCTACAACCCATTGACCAAAGACACAATTGTAAACATCAACGGTAATCGATTTTTTACACCCGCGAGTAACACTAAAATATTTACACTCTACACTGCTTTAAAACTCATTCCAAAGCGCATTGAGGCCCTTAAATACACCTCTGTAAATGACAGTCTTTACATCAAGGGAACTGCTGATCCAAGTTTGTTTCACCCTTATTTTAAAGACAGTACTGTTTATGAGTTTTTAAGAGATCAAGAACATATTGTACTTCTAAAAGGACAGTTAGAAGACGATAAGTTTGGTCCTGGATGGGCTTGGGAAGATTACGATGCGGCTTTTTCTCCTGAACGCTCTGCACTACCTGTTTACGGAAATGTCTTAGAAGTGCAAACTCGAGAAGGCAAAGCGAGTTTTATACCCGATTATTTTGTTGGCAGTACTCAAATGACTGCTTTTTCAATGCCCAAAAAACGCGCTAATTATTCCAATGAATTCTTTATCCCTCTAGTTCAAAACGATACTATTCAGGTCCCTTTTATTCAATCAGATAGTTTAACCGCTCATTTATTGTCCTTAGAACTCA
This sequence comes from Flavobacteriaceae bacterium, assembly GCA_036795105.1. Classification (GTDB taxonomy): domain Bacteria; phylum Bacteroidota; class Bacteroidia; order Flavobacteriales; family Flavobacteriaceae; genus MAG-120531. Next base: position 1,725 of record DAIRFL010000069.1, read on the forward strand.
ACAAAAAAATTAGTTTGACAAAGGAGCAGTCAATCGAATTTGATCAGAGCCTTCCAGGAATTCAAAGAGATAGTCTGCTTCATAGAATGATGCTCATCAGTGATAATTTCTTAGCAGAACAATTGCTTTTAAATGCCTCGAGTAGTAAACTCAACAAGCTCAATTCCTATGATATTAGAAGATTTGTGGTTGATTCACTTCTGATGGACTTAGAACAGAAACCCAGATGGGTAGATGGATCTGGTCTCTCAAGATACAATCTCTTCAGTCCACTATCCATGGTACAAGTATTGGAGAAAATTCAAACTCTGAGTGAGCACTATCTAGAGTTCTTTCCCATTGGCGGAGAAACCGGAACTCTTGAACATTGGTTTAACGGAACAGACCGCCCTTATATCTATGCCAAGACAGGAACACTTGGCAACAATTTTAACCTCAGTGGATATTTAATCACAAATTCTGGAACCACCTTGATCTTTAGTTTTATGAATAACCACTATACCAAACCAACGGCAGTAGTTAAAGAAGAAATGGGTGAAGTACTGAGATTGATTAGGGATAACTACTAAAAGCGATTATCACCATCGATAAGATCACCGATACCTCCTAGAATACTTCCTTCTCCCTTGCGATGTCCTCCCATCTTAGGAGCAGATGCCCATATTCTCGAAGCCAATCTACTAAATGGAAGCGATTGCACATATACGGTACCAGGACCAGTCAGCTGAGCAAAGAACAATCCTTCTCCTCCAAAAAGCGTATTCTTAATACCACCTACAAATTCAATATCGTAATTGACCTCTTGTGAAAATCCTACTAAACAACCGGTGTCAACTTTAAGCGTTTCACCCGCAGCTAATTCTTTCTTTGCAAGGGTTCCTCCTGCATGTACAAAGGCCATTCCATCTCCTTCGAGTTTTTGCATAATAAAGCCCTCTCCTCCAAAGAATCCTCTTCCGAGCTTTCTAGAGAACTCAATTCCAACAGAGACTCCCTTAGCCGCACATAAAAAGGCATCTTTTTGACAGATGAACTTACCTCCAAGTTCAGAGAGATCAATAGGAATTATTTTTCCGGGATATGGGGCTGCAAAACTTACCTGTCTTTTAGAAGAAGCCTGGTTTAAGAAAACAGTCATAAATAAGCTCTCTCCTGTCAGTAAACGCTTACCGGCAGAGAACAATTTACCCATGACTCCCTCATTTTGTTTAGAGCCATCACCAAAAATTGTCTCCATACCGATGGAATCATTCATCATCATAAAGGATCCAGATTCTGCTACAACAGCTTCTTTTGGATCTAATTCAATTTCTACAAACTGCATCTCTTCACCTTGGATGCTATAATCTATTTCATGTGCATTCATACTTTTAATTTAATGGTCCATTCAAATTCAAAACTGGAGACTTCATCTCCATGGGTGTCAATTCCTTTAGCCTTCATCCAAAATTTTTGACCCTCACCACTTGCTAGGGTCGCAGCAATAGCATCCTCCACCAAATGGCCGTCATTACAACTAAATGTTATAATCCCTTTAGCTTTCTTTGAAAAACTAGCTTTGTTATTAGCAACAAGCATGGATATAGGTCGTTTAGATCTTCTGATTTGTTCCATGACTAATACTCCAGTAGCAAATTCAGCTGCCATTCCCTGTGCAGCCCAAAACATCGATTTAAAAGGATTCTTATTAAACCAATTGTGTTTTATTCGCACTACTGCCTTAAAGTTGTCTAATTGGCGTAATCGCACACCAGACCACCAAGCAGATGGCAACTTAAAAAACATAAACCAGTTGTATTTAGAAGGGGTCATAGGAATTTATTTCCTATAAAATTAACTAATGTTTTCAATTTTAAAGGATAAAAGATTAGAATTAAATGTTAATTTTATGTTAATATATAGTACTTTGTATTGCATACTACTATCTTTTATTTATATATTTGCATTAGAAAGTACTATATGAATCAAAAATTCTAGTATATGAATATAGATAATACAAAAGCACAGATGAGAAAAGGAGTACTGGAATTCTGTATTCTTTCCGTTATGGACGGTGAAGATAAATACACTTCAGAAATCCTAGAAGCACTCAAGGAGGCTAAACTTTTAGTTGTAGAAGGAACGGTCTACCCCCTACTCACTAGACTTAAAAATTCAGGTCTATTGGATTACAGATGGGAAGAATCGACCTCAGGACCTCCTAGAAAATATTATTCTCTTACAGATAAGGGAAGAGAGTTTACCAAGGAACTCGATCAAACTTGGAAAGAATTAAAAACCGCTGTTCAAAAAGTTACTAAATAACGAGATCATGAATAAGACAATAAATATTAACCTCGCAGGAATCGTTTTTCATATCGATGAAGAGGCTTTCAACAAACTTCAAACCTATTTAGACGCTGTAAAAAGGTCCTTAAAAGGAACTGAAGGAAGAGAAGAAATTATCGCTGATATTGAAGCTAGAATTGCTGAATTGTTCTCTGAGCGAATCAAAGAAAAAGAGGTAGTTACTATTGAAGATGTAGATCACATCATTGCTAAACTCGGTCAACCCGATGATTACAAAGTTGATGATTCCATCTTTGAAGAAGAAGCTACTGGATCAAAGAAATCTTCTAAGACCAAGAGACTCTACAGAGATACCGACGACAAAATCATCGGTGGAGTTTGTTCTGGAATTGGACATTACTTAGGTATTGATCCACTTTGGGTACGCCTACTCTTTATCGTATTATTCTTCGGAGGATTTCCAATTATCGCATACTTAATCCTATGGATTATTGTACCAGAAGCGGCTACTACTGCTCAAAAACTGGAGATGAAAGGAGAAGCTGCAAACCTTAGCAATATAGAGCGTAAGGTCAAAGAAGGATTCGAAAACGTTAAAAAAAAAGTAGACGATTTAGATTTAGATGAAACCGGTAAAAAGGTAAAAGAATCCGGATCAACTTTTTTTGGGATGATTTCAAGTATCATCTATTCGTTCTTTAGCTTTCTTGGAAAACTTATTACGGGCATCTTTAGCTTTGCCGGCAAACTTATTGGAGTGATATTGATTTTAGTATCCTTTGGGGTTATCATATCTATTTTTATCTCATTTATTACCTTTTCATTTATCGATGTCAACTTTGGATCTGATATCGCTCCAATTTTTTTAACTGATTCATTTATAGATTTTCCAGTATGGTTGAGTTCTTTGCTCTTAATTTTAGCCATTGGAATCCCCTTCTTTATGTTGATGTACTTGGGGCTTAAAATCCTAGTAAAAAACATCAAGCCTATGAGCGGTGTCGTTAAATTGAGTCTTTTAGGAGCATGGCTTCTCAGTATATTTGCACTTATTTTCATCAGTATCGACCAGGTTGCTAATGAATCCATAAAGGTAAGTGAGAATCCAAAAATTGAACAACTTCAAGCTCAAGACACGCTGTATGTTCAAATGAAATCATCTAAACATTACGATCGTGTTGATCCACTGTTTAATATCGATCATATGAGTATGTCTTATGATCAAGATGGTGAGCAAATTTTATTTTCAAGACATATTCGATTTGATATTCACAATTCAAATGGAGCGAATCCATCTGTTGAAATCAGTAGAGCTGCTAAAGGCAGAAACTACAAAAAGGCCTTGGAACGCGCTCAAAAGATCTCTTATGATTACGAGTTGACTTACAATACCTTATACCTCAATGATTACTTTACCGCTCCTAAGGACAGTAAAATGAGATCTCAAGAAATTGAAGTCGACCTCTATATACCAGAGAACACAGTGATTAAATTAAACCAAAACACTGCTAATTACATATCTCATCGAGTTGATAACAATATGGATTTCTACCGAAAAGATATGGCTGATCACCTGTGGAAAATGAGTGCAAACAACCAGCTTGAATGCTTGGATTGCGAGCAGTAAACCAACTGATCTAAAATTTTAAAAAGAGTTGATTCAATCAACTCTTTTTTGTTTATATTTATTCTTCATCTTTTGAAATGGAATTACAACTTTTAGATTACCAATTAGAACTCAAACACACCTTCACTATTGCTAGGGAGAGTACCGACATTCAGGACACTCTTATTGTTGAACTAAGTCATCGAGGACATAAGGGCTATGGAGAAGCCACCTCTAATCCCTATTACGGAATTAGTATAGAAGGAATGAAAAAAGAACTGGCACCGCTTCAAGAAGCTTTAGCTTCGTATATTTTTGAAGATCCTGAGCAATTCTATCTATGGTTAGAACAATTTAAACTCAGTAGTTTTGCACTTTGTGCAATGGATCTAGCTGCCAATGACCTCTGGGGTAAAATCCATCAAAAGCCACTATATGAGCTCTGGGGAACTTCTATCGACTCCATACCTACGACTAATTTTACAATTGGTATCGATACGATTGAAAAGATGAAGGAAAAACTCAGAGAACAACCCTGGCCAATTTATAAGATTAAATTAGGAACGGACAAGGATGTTGAAATTGTCAGAGCTCTTAGAGCTGAAACCGATGCAGTCTTTAGAGTGGATGCCAACTGTGCATGGTCTGCTCAGCAGTGTATTGATTATTCAAAAGAATTAAAAGACTTAGGGGTAGAATTTATCGAACAACCACTTAAAGCTGATAATTGGGAAGGAATGAAGATGGTAAAAGCCCATTCAGAGCTTCCAATTATTGCCGATGAAAGTTGTATTGTAGAATCCGATGTGATTAAATGTGCTCCTTTTTTTGATGGGATTAATATCAAACTCACTAAATGTGGAGGAATTACCCCTGCTAGAAGAATGATCAGTCAGGCAAAATCCTTAGGGCTCAAAGTGATGATTGGTTGTATGACTGAATCTACTGTTGGAATCTCAGCCATCGCTCAACTACTACCCTATTTGGACTATGTAGATATGGATGGGGCATTACTTTTAGCCAAAGACATTGCCAAAGGAGTGTATATCGATCCTAATGCTCAAATAAGCTATCCTACCATAGGAGGTTCTGGCGTGGAGCTTTTATAAGTTATATCATGAAGCAACTCAAGAGAAGTATTAGCACTAAAATAAAGCACAAGGGAGAGCTCTATACTTATTTTGGAGGAACGAATTATCTTGGACTCTACCATCACTTTAGATTTAAACGCAAAATGCTCAAAGGAGTCCTTAAGTACGGGGTTCATTTTGGAGCTTCTAGAAAGTCTAATATCGGATTGGACATCTTTAACAAAGCTGAGGCAAAACTTTCAAAAATTTGCGGTGCAAAAGCAGCTCTGACGGTATCTTCTGGTTATTTGGCAGGACAACTCGTGGCTTCCCTATTCAAAGAGAAACGCTATAAGAGTTTTTACAGTCCCAATACCCATCCAGCCTTAGAACGTCAGAAATACAAGCAATACCCAGATTACGAAAACTTTGTGGAAGCGGTAAATGAATACGTTCAAAAGGGACCTAAGAAAACACCTCTAATCTTTTTAGATACTATTGATTTTTTTGGTATGAACTACCCTGATTACCAATGGCTTACAAAATTACCCTTAGATCAGTGCATCCTCATCGCCGATGATTCACACGGAATAGGAATCACAGAAAATGGAGCGGGTTCCTACAGATTATTAAAAGAGCTAAAGCCAAAAGAGTTATTAGTTTGTTGTTCCCTTGGAAAGGGAATTGGAATCGGAGCTGGTGCTATTATTGGAAGTAAGAAAAGAATTGCTAAAATCAAGGAAACTTCCTTTTTCGGCGGAGCATCACCAGCGAGTCCGGGACAGCTATACGCCTTTATCAAATCTTCTGAGATCTATGAGAAACAGTATAAGAAGCTCCATAAAAACATTCGAATTTTTATCAAGCAATTAAAGTATCCCGAGAAGTTTAACTTTCATCCAAACCACCCTGCATTTGGATTTAGGGATGAAGAGCTTTGTGAACTTTTAGAGGAGCACAAAATACTGATGACCAAATTTAACTATCCAACCGAAAAAGATCCTTTGATCTATAGGATTGTCATCACAGCTAGACATACAAAAATGGATATTGAAAAGCTAACAGAGCTCATCAATACCCATTTTGATTCTACAAATAACTAAGTATTTGTTATTCGTTTGAAGCTAAATATCGTTCAGCATCTAAAGCTGCCATACATCCTGTACCAGCTGCAGTTACTGCCTGACGGTATTCTTTATCCTGAACATCTCCAGCTGCAAAAACACCTGGTTTATTCGTCTTAGTAGATTTACCTTTTGTAATTAAATAACCGGTCTCATCCATCTCTAATTGACCTTTGAAAATGTCGGTATTAGGCTTGTGACCGATTGCTACAAATAATCCTGTGATCGCGATTTCTTCCTTTGCTCCACTTTGATTGTTAAAGACTCTTAATCCTTCTACAACTTGTTCTCCTAAAACCTCATCAACTTCAGTATTGAACTTGATTTCGATGTTTTTAATATTCTTAACGCGGTGTTGCATCGCTTTAGAAGCACGCATCTCATCACGACGAACAAGCATAGTCACCTTATTACAAATATTGGCTAAATAAGAAGCTTCTTCTGCAGCGGTATCTCCAGCACCTACAATGGCTACATCTTGTCCTTTATAAAAGAATCCATCACATACGGCACAGGCAGATACTCCACCTCCTCTTAGGCGTTGTTCACTTTCTAATCCGAGGTAACGAGCCGTAGCACCAGTACTGATAATTATAGCCTCTGCTTCAATTTCAGTTTTATTATCGACAATTGCTTTGTGGATTCCACCAACTTTATCTGAGAGTTCAACAGATGTAATCATACCGATACGAACCTCCGTTCCAAATCGCTCTGCTTGTTGTTGAAGCTGAACCATCATCGTCGGTCCATCTACTCCTTCTGGGTATCCTGGGAAGTTATCAACCTCCGTAGTAGTAGTCAATTGTCCTCCAGGCTCCATTCCGGTATACAAAACAGGCTTTAAGTCTGCTCTTGATGCGTAAATTGCAGCCGTATATCCTGCAGGTCCTGATCCTATGATGAGTGTTTTAATTCGTTCTACTGACATAATCTTAGT